>NZ_AXWV01000093.1 GCF_000482845.1 Anaerobiospirillum succiniciproducens DSM 6400 | reverse complement strand
GGCACTATCCGATTGATCATGGGAGTTTTACAAATAAGGAATTGTGAATAAATAATTTTATCGATTGCATTATGGCAACGACTCAGCATATCAGGTAATTTAATGTTTGCTAAGTTATGTTATTTATTCAAAGTTCCTATGCGCATTGTCTCTCGAGGTAAATATGAGCGATAAGATTGACCCAAAAGACAAGCAGCAGGTAGCTGACGACTTAAAATTGAAAAATGATTGCGCTCAAGAGCAAACTTCTAATGTAAGTGATGATCTTAAGCATGAGCAAGAAGTGGCTAGAGAGGCTGCAAAAGCACAATACCACCCATTAATTTTAAGTGATCTATCTAGCCAAAAGTCCACCTCATTTTGGCGAGGCTATAAGCTGTTTTGGCCATTTTTAAAGCCTTATTGGGTATTGGCATTAGTTGGTGTGCTGCTTACTATTCCAGTAGGTGCTCTTGATGCTGTCATTGCGTTATTCTTAAAGCCTTTTACCGATAATGTCATGGTAAATCAGCAGGTAGAGGCCGCATACTATGTGCCTATAGTCATCATTGGATTTACTATAGTACAGGGTCTTTTTATCTACGCTTCTTCCTTAGTAAATAGCTATGTAGGTGGCGCGATTAATTTGCTAATTAGAGCCAAGCTCTACGATAAGCTCTTATCCTTTGATAGTCGCTTTTATGATGCCAACAACTCGGGATCTGTAATTCTTCGTTTCTTTAATGATGCTGAATGTGCTTCAAGTGGTTTGATATCCAATATGAAGCTATTTTTAACTAAATTTTTCTCATCATTATCTTTAGTTGGCGTTTTACTTTATAACTCATGGCAGCTTACTATTGTCGCTATTGGTGTGGTTTGTTTCCTCATTCTGCCAATGCGCATTGTTCGTAAGCGAGTAAAGGGCATTGTAAATAAATCTGTATCCGCCTCTACAGGCATGATTACCTTATATAACGAGACCACTCAAGGTTCAAAAGTTATTAAGAGCTTTAATTTAAAGCAATATATGTATGCTCGCTTTTATGAGCAGGCGGACTTCTTATTTAAGATGAGTGTAAAGCTGGTTAGAGATACTAATTGGCTTTCCCCAGTGATGCATTTTGTTAGCTCTTTAGGTGTGGGTGCTGTTTTATACTTTGGCGTAGATATGATTATCAAGGGACAAATTACCTCAGGTGAATTTGTGTCCTTTTTAGCCGCATTAATCATGCTTTATACCCCGCTTAAGAGTATTGGCAATAATTACATTCAAGTTCAAAGTGCTTTATTAGCTTTAGACCGTATTAATGACTTGCTTGAGTATGAATCATTTGAAAGTGGCAAAAATGAGGGCTACAAAAAGCTCGATGGCATTAAAGAAAGCATTGAGTTTTCTCATGTAGCCTTCTCTTATACAGGTCAGGTTGATGTCTTAAAAGATATTAACTTTAAGGTAAAAGTAGGTCAAAAAGTAGCTCTGGTTGGTAATTCAGGAGGCGGTAAAAGTACGATATGTTCTTTAATTACTCGTCTTTATGAAATTAAGTCAGGTACTATTTTAATTGATGGTATTGATATTAAAGATTACTCCATTGAGTCTTTAAGAAGCCAGGTTGCATTTGTCTTTCAGGATAATTTCCTTTTTGCAGGAACCATTAGACAAAATATCTTATTTGGTAAATCAGATGCCACTGAAGAAGAGATCAATAGTGCGCTTAAAAGTGCTTATTTAGATGAGTTTGTGGCTTCTTTAAAAGATGGCCTAGACACTTATATTGGTGAGCGTGGCGTTTCATTGTCAGGTGGCCAAAAGCAGCGTTTAGCCATTGCTAGAGCCATTATCCGCAATGCGCCATTAGTTATCTTAGATGAGGCTACGTCCGCTTTAGATAATCGCTCAGAGAAGGTAGTGCAAAAAGCCTTAGATGAGCTCATGAAGGGCCGTACCACTTTAGTTATCGCCCATAGACTGTCAACCATTCGCGATGCTGATGTCATCATGGTCGTCAATGACGGCTACATTGTCGAAAAGGGCAATCACGATACGCTGCTCGCTCAAAACGGCGCTTATGCTACCCTTTACAACTCCCAGTTCAAGCCTAAAGAACAAGAGGAGGCTTTGCAATAGTCATGACGCACGTCATTCAATAGTAAATACATAAGTTTTGAGTTGCTGCCATCAAGTAGTTATTTATAAAAGTCTGTATATTCTTAGATGGCAGCATTAAATTGCGGTTGAGGAATGATTTAACCTAAATCATGTGTCTTTGCTTAAGTAAATCTTATTTAAGCATCAATAATATGAGAGTTATAACCTCAACTGCAGCTAGGCATGCAATAGCGCTAACAAGAACTTTTTTGTCCTTTTTGCGTCCCTTAATTAGCTTATTGATATTTTGCTGGTTTACGGAAATTTTATGATTTAAGAGACAGTCAATAAAATCATAGTTACGAATATCTACATGGGATAGTGAGGATAGTTCGATTGCAAACTCTGCTACCTTTGCGGCCTCAGCGTGCCATTCAAGTAAATATTTTCCCATGTTGTAGGTAGTTGGCAGATTTGAATAGGGGCACTCCATTCTTTCCCAAGGCTTAAATAAAGTGAAGTGACAAATTGCAGGGTCATTTGCTATCTGTTCAAATGTTTCTGCATCTGGTAAATCATTTTTGCAGGATAAATTTGTTTTTCCATTGCCTCTTAATGGTATTAATGAATATCTATTGTCTTTGTCATTGAACTTTAAAAAGAAATTGAATGTATGGAAGTTCCATCCCATATCAAGAATAACTTTGTTTTTAATTGTGTAGTTAAGTAAGTCTTGATCATGAGCTCTAGGAGAATAAGACTTTAAAATCTCAAGGCATTTGTCTGAGATATTCTGCGCACGCCACTCATTTAGATTGATCAGAAGAACACCGGCATTAAAGTACTCATGCTTGTTTATTATGAGAGGCTTTTTAAATGGTGTGTCTGGTTTAATATTAAGCTTGCTGTCCGGGATGTAATTTTCATCAATTGCATGCTCTACACAGGCTGCAAGAACGCTTCCTTGAAGGTTTGTTTGGTTAAACAGCTTGCGAATATCTTTTCTAACTAGAATATCGACATCTATATAAAGGATAGTGTCAATGTCTTTATCCAAAAGCTTATCAACAACAATTCTATAATAAGTGCTGTGAGATCCTTTTAGTTTTGGAGCACCTGCAAAAAGGTTAGGATCTACATGCTTAATTTCAAAAGAGATGGCAATCTTATCTTTATTTCTATTTGTAAATGATTGGCATTTTTCTTTTAAGATGTCCGTATTTACAGAATTATCTACAATAAGATTGAATATAATTCTGTCATCATTAGATACAGTCTGGCCACCATCTGAAGAGGATTCAAGGCTATCTATAATAGATTGGCATGCAACAAAACTATATGGAAGATAGTTATTGTCTGTTGCTAGGACAACGTTATAGTCATTCATCTATGTAACTCATTTGTTGACGTAAAAATCAATATATCTACTGTTTATAACTTTTTGCCTGAAGCAAAAAAAGCTGCTCATATCAGATACAGTGGTTTGATTGCCAAAACACTTATGTAGATTCATTTTATAGCAGAACATGAATTATTCATATTTAAAAAGCATCATGACATGAATATGATCATTGATATGTTAGTCAGTGACGTTTTTTATCGCTATATGGTTAATCCTTATCTAGAGGATTTATCATATCAGTTTTTATTGATGGTTCTTTGGGAAAATAGCTAGCTGCTGACCATTGCTACTCATCTTTTTTGATATTGATACTGATTTTGAGGATTACAGGGTATGCCTTTAACTTTACCTGAGGATTTTGGAAACACTCCTAAGCGTGAGCTGAAGATCCCTGAGGGAATGAACAAGCTTTTGATGCAGGTGTGCTGTGCACCTTGCTGTGGTGCAGTACTGGAGTGTTTTAAGTATCACAACATTAGCCCAACTTTGTTCTTCTATAACCCAAATATTCATCCTCGCAATGAGTATGAAAAGCGTCGTGATGAGTTAATTGAGCTAGCTAAGCTGCTTGGCTTTGATTACATCATCCCAGAGTATGACCCAAAGCCTTGGTTTGCTAAGGTTAAAGGGCTTGAAAAAGAGCCAGAGCGCGGTGCTCGATGTTCTGTATGTTTTGGTGATCGCATGCTTGCAACTGCTATGTATGCTAAGCAGCATGGTTTTAGCCATTTCACTACCACATTAGCAACTAGCCGCTGGAAGAACAAAAAGCAGGTGGATGCAGCTGGTATCGCAGCGCAAGAGGCCACAGGTGTACCATACTGGAGTGAGGATTGGCGTCGCGAGGGATTAGTTACCCGCCGTTATGAGCTTGTTAAGGAGTTTAACTTCTACAATCAGCTCTATTGCGGTTGCATCTACTCACGCGATAACAATGCCACTAGAACAGCTGATGCTGCTATTAAGAGCATCAAAGGCCCCGCCACTAAGGACATTTCCATGTCAGCAACAGCAATGGGTGAATCCTGTTCCTGCAGTGAAGACATGTGTCACTGCTAAAGGCTAGTAGTCCTTAGAAACAATCTAAAAGGTAACTATTGTTTAATCAAAAAAGGCTCCATCCGGAGCCTTTTTTGATGCTGCTAACTATGCACTTATGCACAGTACAGTATGGGCTTGTTATGCACCGTACTGTTCACGATAGGCGAGCATATCGTCAAGGTGAGCGCTTAATTCCTTATCATTCTCGATGTAGGTAACCAGATCGTCAAAAGATACGATAGAAACAATCTCAATTCCTAAGGTGCGCTTTGCCTCATCAATAGCGCTCTCATCACCTTGTCCTTTTTCCTTACGGTTAAGGGCAATTAAAGCTGCCTTAAAGTTAGCGCCGTTAGCCTTTATGATGGCATCTGACTCACGGATTGCAGTACCTGCAGTAATGACATCGTCGATGAGCATGATGTCACCTTTGAGTGGTGAGCCTACTAAATTACCGCCTTCGCCATGATCCTTAGCCTCTTTACGGTTAAAGCACCATGGAGTATTGATCTTATGCTCATTGCTAAGAGCCATAGCAGTAGCGCAGGCAAGTGGAATACCCTTGTAGGCAGGTCCAAAAAGCACATCAAACTTAATCTTGCTATCTACTAATGCATGAGCGTAGCAAGAACCTAAGGTGTAGAGATCCTCACCGGTGCAAAAACCGCCAGCGTTAAAGAAATAAGGGCTTTGACGGCCTGACTTTAAGGTGAAGCTGCCGAACTTAAGCACGCCACGATTTAAGGCAAGCTCAATAAATCTGCGCTGATAGTCTTGCATTGCGGATCTCCGTTGTAATAGCACTACTAGATTGGTGCGGATAACAATAATTAGCTATTAAGCAAGTGCACCAAGATACATGCATTATAAGGCAATTACATGCTGCATGCAGCTTAAACAGCAGCACTTACAAATTGAGAATGCATCATTTAGCTAGTAGAGGTGACTAATAAGGCTAAATAAGTACGCATAAAACAAAACAAGCAAGGCATGCATTGCATGCCTTGCTTGTAAAAGATGTTTCTAAGCGTGTTGCGAGCTATGAAAATACTTAGGCACGACGCCAGGTGGTGCCGTTAGGACCATCCTCTAGCACAACACCCATTTCAGTAAGTTTATTTCTAGCAGCATCTGCAGCAGCAAAGTCCTTATTTGCACGAGCAGCGCGACGCTCTTCAATGAGGCTTTCAATTAAAGCTACATCATCGTCTGCACCATCGCTCTGACCTTGCAGGAACTTTACAGGATCTTGAGTGAGTAAGCCTAAGACACCAGCAAGCTCAAGCAGGCGTCCTGCGAGGCCTTCTGCCTCGGTTCCTGATGAGGTGTTAACAGCCTTAGCAAGGTCAAATAGAACAGAGAGTGCTCCAGGAGTGTTGAAGTCATCATCCATGAACTTAGTGAAGCGCTCAACATACTCCTCACCACCACTTGCAGGGCCAGCCTTAACATCACGAAGTGCAGTGTACAGTCTTGCAAGAGAGGCACGGGCATTATCAAGATTGTCTTGAGAGTAGTTAAGAGGGCTGCGGTACTGAGCTGAGATTAAGAAATAGCGCACAGTCTCCGCATCGTACTGCTTGAGCACATCACGAATGGTGAAGAAGTTGCCTAAGGATTTAGACATCTTTTCATCATTAATCATTACCATGCCAGAGTGCAGCCAGTAGTTAACGTACTTAGTATCGAAGGCACAGCAGCTTTGGGCAATTTCGTTTTCATGGTGAGGGAAAATTAAGTCAGAACCGCCGCCATGAATATCAAAATGTTGTCCTAGCACTTTAGAGTTCATGGCCGAACACTCAATATGCCAGCCAGGACGGCCATTACCCCATGGTGACTCCCAGAAAGGCTCGCCCTCTTTTGCCATCTTCCAGAGAACAAAGTCAAATGGATTACGCTTAGTCTTTTCGACCTCAACACGAGAACCTGCCTCAAGCTCTTCAAGCTTTTGACCAGACAGACGGCCGTAGTTTTTGAATGCGTCAATAGCAAACATAACATCGCCATTGCCTGCAACATAAGCAAAGCCCTTTTTGATCAGTCTTTCGACTAATGCAATAATCTCAGGGATGTTGTCAGTGGCTCGTGGTTCTACATCTGGGCGGGCGATGTTAAGACGGTCAAAGTCTTCGTACATCTTAGTAATGAACTCTTCGGAAAGTTCTTTGGCACTCACACCCTTTTCGTTAGCACGCTTAATGATCTTGTCATCAATGTCAGTGATGTTACGAACGTACTTAACTTTAAAACCACGATAGCGCAGATAGCGGACAATCATGTCGAAACTTACGAAAGTTCTAGCATGACCAATATGACAAAAGTCATATACAGTAACGCCGCACACATACATACCTAATTCGCCTGGAGTGATTGGAACGAGGTCCTCTTTTTGACGAGTGATGGTATTGTGAATCTGTATCATTTTTCTGTCTCTTAGTTTTTGCTATTGTGGTACATTACAATCATAATAAATGAAACCTTAATTCTATCAAGCAAGGGATACAAATGGTAATCTTAAAGACAAACAAAGGTGATATTGTTATCGAATTAAACACCGAGAAGGCCCCAATCACCTGTGAGAACTTCTTAACTTATGTTAAGAACGGCCACTACAACGGCACCATCTTCCACCGTGTTATCAAGGGCTTTATGATCCAAGGCGGCGGTATGACCCCTGAGATGGATCAAAAGGAAACTCTTGCTCCAATCAAGAACGAAGCTGACAACGGTCTGAAGAACGATGCCTTCACTATTGCAATGGCAAGAACTAACGACCCTCACTCAGCTACTAGCCAGTTCTTTATCAACACCGTTGATAACGACTTCCTTAACTACAATGGTGATAACCACGAATGGGGCTACTGCGTATTTGGTAAAGTTGTAAAGGGCGAAGACGTAGTTGCCGAGATTGAGAAGGTTAAGACTGACAACCGCTCTTTCTACCCACACCGTGACGTTCCAGCTGAGCCAATCATCATCGAAAGCGCTGAAGAGATTGACTCCATCTAATGCTACGTAGCTAAGCATGCACTAGCATGCTATCTACATAACGTCACAAGGTCTGCCTATGCATATGTCAAAATATGTAGGCAGACCTTATTTTTATCTAAATATTAATTAGGAGAGTTCTCTTTGGCTGCTTTCTTTATAGCTGATCTGCATTTATCTGTGGTTTGCCCAGAACTAGTACATGCATTTGAAAAGTTTGCAGATGAGCTTAAAGATGGCGATGAGCTCTATATACTTGGCGACTTATTTAACTACTTTATTGGCATTGACGAGCACGACCAAGCTCAAGTAGCTGTTAAACAAAGCCTCGAGAGTGCAAGAGCACGTGGTGTAACTACATATTTTGTGCATGGTAATCGGGATTTTTTAATTAATAAGGAAGATGCTCTAAAGCTTAATATGACGTTGCTTGAAGATCATGTCCTAATAAATAAATCAAATACTCTAATTCTCGCTACCCACGGGGACTCATTTTGCACTAACGATCTTGCGTATCAGAAATACGCCAAAACCGTCAGCAATCCTCTTTACCAGTTCATTTTCCGTTGCCTACCAATGTCATTAAGAAGAAATATAGGTCAATGCATTCGAAATAAAAGCAAAGAAATGAACTACCAACGACGCGATCCCAATATCTACGGCATCGTTGTCGCCTCAGTTTCCGAAACTTTCACCAGCAAGCTAAATATCTTTAACCAAAAGCACCAAATATCATCCGAAGCCGGGCAAGTTAATCCACCTCATAAAATTGTTGTGCACGGCCACATCCACGATTTTTCTCAATTCAACCATGAATCCGCCGCTTACGATACACGCTATGTCCTCGGTGACTGGGGCAAAAACTATAGCTACCTTAAGCTAGACGATAATGGTGATATTTCCTTTGTTGAAATGACTTTAAACTTACTTATTTAAGTCATGCATTGTCTGTATTTTTAATTTTTAGCAATGCAAAAATTTAAGTAAAAGCGGTGTTAGAAAATTAACAAGCATCCACAGACCGCTTTTCAAAAGACTTCGACATGTACGCTTTATTATGTAAAACAATGACCTCAACATTTATACTAGATGATCTTGATGTGCATTAAATTAATCTCACCTTAAACAAAGCTAGTATATATGTGATGTTTTATGGCCGCTGCCGCTTGTTTTAGCTTAGAAACGCTTTTACAAATTTTTAATTTAAAATTTTACTTAACAAAAAAACATATCATAGTTATAAATTTGTGACTATAAGTGAGGGCCTAGTCGACAAATATATGTTTTCTTTTCTTTGTTATCTGTTTTGAAGTAAAGCCTAAATCCTCTAGCTAGCTTTATATGATCAAAACACACAACTTTTTCACCTGACATAGTGAAAAATGTTCTTTTTTTGACTTCATTATTGTTTTCGCGAATACTTTTAGATTCGCCGCTTACTTCGTGATTAAGTCCAAGCTCTCTTAGATATGATGCCCTGTATTCTTGAAATACATTATTTTTAAGTTTAGAAGTAAATTTTTCAAGAATGTAGATAGATTCTTTAAACTGTTTAAATAAAGTATCGTCAAATGGCCAATTTAGAAGGGTATCGCCAACTTCTTTTTTCAAAAAAATTAAGTTTGGATATAAAATATCACGCTGAGTCCATATGTCTTTTGCCTCTTTTAGTAAATTGTCTCTTAAGCTTTCTATATCCGCTCTATGACTTGAAAAACTATTTTTATCATAGATGTTTTTAATATAAGCCTGTTTTAAGCTGCATTCGTTAAGGCTCAATGATATATCGTAGACATAAATTTTTAAATGATCGCACATCCATGTTGGACAGGTTTGAAAGCTTATAATAAAGTTATTTAATATATATGCAGCAACAAGTGCGGGTAAAGACTCTTTAGTACAATCATTGATATATACCTCAATGCCATGACTACGGTCATTTTCTTGGGTAGAGTACTCTAATGGTTTCTTGGTTACTTTTGTTTTTAGCGCACATATTTCGTCTTTAAATTCATTTTTATAAATACGGCACCAATCTCTAACATAAAATTTGTTTGCTATCTCCAAATTCATTAATGTTTTGTCAATAGTAGTATCAGTTAAAACAGTAGAAATGCCATTTTGAGGCAGGTGTTGTAATATTTTAATGAAGTCTAAAAAACCATGTTTAGCAGACTCTATGTCGTTAAATTTTAGAGAGTGATGGTTTAATACAATACATGTGCTCATAATAACTCATCAAGATCCTTGTCCCACTGATCAAAGAAACCGTCTGGCCAGAGTGCAATCCGTCCTTCCTGGGATATCTCAGAAGTTGTTACTTCTGATGCAAACTCGTTTTTGATCAATTTTGCAGTAATAAAGAAAATAGAGACGTCATTACATGAAATTTTGTTTTGCTTTACTGCAATCCTAACGCCATTAAATAAATGATCAGAATGTGTTTCAATTATAACTTGTACGCCGTTTGCTGCTGCAATCGCATATAGTTTGCCGATAAGGGTTTGGGCAGCAGGATGAAGATGCGCTTCTGGATTCTCAACTATAAGTAAATCCCCAGGCTTTGCAGAAAGCACGGAGTTAATGACTGGAATAACCATTGATAGTCCAAAACCTACATTTATAGGATTAAATTGAGCGCGTCCATGAACATTTTTGACTCCAAGGTACGGCAGGCAATAATGTAAAAAAACTTTATTAATGATCTCGTTGTAACCCATATCGATCTTAAGAAAAGGAGTGAACTCCGACATCCATGCTCTCACATTTTCAATAAAATCATAGCTTGTAGCTTTCGGATGTCGTAAAGCATGAATTGGTAGTTCTTGCTTTTGCATCGAGTGCATATAGTGAGCTGTATATTCACCTTTTGTTCCGATAGACTCATTATGAAAAACATGGTAATCAGACGGGTCGTATCCGTCTTTAGGAGACTCTCTTTCTGCTGAAAGAAACTTTAACTTAATGTTGAATAGACTTTGTTTTGATAAAATATCTTGTGCAGCTATTTTATGATGTTCACTTACTTGAAGAAAGTTACTATTGTCGAGTAATTTATAAGAAAAAACAGATTTTTCTTGTACATCGCTCCATCTTAATATAAATGCAACTTCGTCATAGTCACGCCAATGGTTAATCGCGTCGATGCCTTTATTAATTTTTACGTAATCTCCATTAAGCAGTAATCCCTCGTTAATTACATTCTTCTCATAGCTTTGTCTTAGAAGAAGAAGACTTTGTATAAAAGTTGACTTTCCAACGCCGTTAACGCCAGATATAATATTTAAATTCTTTAATGCGAACTGAGCGCTTTTAAAAGCCTTGAAATTTTTTATTCCAACAAATTCAAGCATCCTATTAAATACCTTTTAAGTTCCAGTTATAAAATGTATGCTACATGAGTTCTGATTGGATAGCTAACAGTACACTGTTACTCTGTGCATTGGTCGATTTTAGAATTAAAATTCAAACAATCGGACAGAACTTGTCACCAACAAACGACCTCATCATAAGTTTGGGTGTATATAAATACGATTGTCGAGACTTTGGATTACAGATGAATATAGCCTATCAATGTCATTTTAGATATAAAAGTAAACGATTAATGTATTGTGATTTTGGCCTAATAATTAGATAGTGCATTGTTGCTCGTATGCGCATTCTTATTTCTTTTTAGATATATGCCTTGCATTAATGAATCTAGTGACAAAGGGGTAGAGATAGAATCTGTACTTAATAGGATAATTACGTATTATGCAATTATCTGGAATGGTTATTGATGATAGGTGCTATCAAAATAAGCTGAACAATGTTCAACTTGAAACAACTCGCAGTTTCTTATCGTAAATTTCCTCTAAAACGGTAACAACTGATCTTTAAAAATTAATATATTTTTCAGATTACATCAGGGGCAATCCAGCATATAAATGCGAGATTGCCCTTTATATTTGCCTATTGAAAAATTTAATAAAAATATTATAGAATAATGTACAAAATGGTAACATTTTATACGGAGTTTATATGGGGCATATTCATGATTAAAAGGGTATGTTAATGAAAGATGATTGCTGCTTATGCTCTCTGCAGGAAAAGCATCAGCTTAAATTGAATATTTCTTAAAATAATGAGGCACTTGTTACCGTTTTAGAGGAAATTTACGCTTATAGATACGGCTTTT
>NZ_AXWV01000092.1 GCF_000482845.1 Anaerobiospirillum succiniciproducens DSM 6400 | reverse complement strand
AGGATACTAACCACCTATGCCGTCAACAGAGTGCGGATAAGTCCAATAAGGATGTGTAACTTTGAACAACTTTATTGGAACAGGAAAGCAAAGAGAGTGGCAAAAGTAAACTTTGCAGATATAGGTAGGTTGTAAGAAAGGCTAAGGCCACTCTTAAGCAAGTTAAGAGTGACCTAAAAAAAGAGTGCGCATGTGAGATGACATGGTGCGCTAAGAGAGCGTCTTTTAGTTAGATGGTGGAAGCAAAGAGCTCTTGAAGCTTAGCTGCTGCAACTTCCTCATCCTCACCTTCGATGGTGACGGTAACTTCCCAGCCGCAACGAATACCTAAGCCCATGAGCGCAAAGATACCGCCCTTTAAATCGGCAGTCTTGCCATGGGCGTCGATGGTGATCTTGCTCTTGAAGGACTTGGCTTCTTTAATCAGTGCACCAGCTGGACGTGCATGAATGCCGTCACGATCTTTGATGGTATAGGTAAATTGTTGCATCTTGAGTCCTAAATGAAACTACGAAAGACTAGCCTGCGCCATTTCTAGAGCGATAAGCACTAGAGCATGTGAACACAAACATAAGTAAGAGAGTGCTCATTTATTTGGCATGTATAAGTAATATGTAGTTACTTACAGTAAACAAAGCAAGTTATGGTCAGTTAAGTTGTTAGCTACAACACATAACTGCTTGTACAATACAATTAAGTTGGCGCAAAAGTTTAAGACTTGGCTATGAAGGCACAAGTCATTGGATTTAACTTTATATTGTACCATGCAAGAGAACAATACAAACTAAACTGTGCAAAAACAGCCTCAAAAATCGCATCTAAATGAGATTTACTCAGGATGGTTGTTTAGGCCATTTAGCCTGCACTAGAAGCGTCACGCAGCACTACTTAACGTTTGTCGTCTAAAGGGAACCATTAATTAGGAGAGCTAGATTGGGTCACATGTTATACCAAGAGTACAAAGACGATCCTATTAATGGAGATAGCGAGGTTAAGGGAATTGACCTTAACGAAGTACTTGATCTTAATGCGCCGTACAGTTTTGTCTTTAGGATGGGATCAGATTCATTTAAAGATGAGGGTATCTTTAAAGGAGACTTTCTGGTGATACGTCGAGACATTATTGCTGAGCCTGGACAAATAGTAGCGGTGAAGGTGAATGGCAAGTTTTCCTTGCGTAAGTTTGCCTTTTTTGAAGATGCATTGCTTAAGCATGAACAGGGCTTGAATAACTACGTTAGCTACTTTGATGATGGCAGGCCAAACTTTGAGATTTTTGGGGTAGTCAGTAGTGTCTTTAGAAAGACCTTACACAAACAGCATCTAAGCAAGCCTTCAGACAAACTAGCCTAGCGTTTAAGCCTGACATTTGCAATTCACTCTACATTTATTGCCGCAATTGCCAATAAGTCTTGGCCCTTGTGATGGCTGTGATCTTAAGATCCTATATGCCTATGATCTTAGTACGTAGCTTGTTCTTATATTCAATTTAGGCTGTGATCTTTGTGCCTTATATGAAGCTAGTATCAGCTGAGCTTTTGAGTCTGTTTAAGCAAGAGTGCCGCTGCTGAGCGTTTTTCTCTTAGTTTTAGTAGATGGCTCTGCAAACAACGGTGGTGATCTTGTGATCGCATGGTATAGACAGGTATAAATTAGTGTGATCTTGTGATCTGTAACTCACTCATAATCATTATTTCGGTATTCTTTTAGCATAATAAGCTGTAAATCAACAGATAAGGCCTTGTTTTGACTTTCTCTCAGTGGCAAGCAAGAGTGTATCTAGTGATGGTTAAAACGATCTAATATGGATCACGTTGGACTTAGCTAGCAACTATGATTGTCCATGCCTTTAAAGCTATTTTGCACTCCTGTGGTGCAAAAATGATGGCGGTATTGAATAGTCAGTGATTTTGTAGATTCAAAATATGCAATGAACTTTACACTTTTTCTAGTTAAGAGCATAGTGTAGTGTTGACTCAACAAATTCAATAATGTTTTTAGCAGTTTGTTGAGTCTTGTTGTTCACGTGGATCCAATGTAAAGGACTAATTGCTATGCTTGTTTAAGCGACTTTTTGACTCTTATGGATATACTTGTTTTGAGACATAGAGCAAGCTTGTTACTAAGGTGGAAAGGCTGCAAATTTGTACATTACGTTGATTAGGTTACGTTGTATCAAGAGCTATATTGCGATGTTTGGCGTGTAAACTAGTTTGAAGTTGTGATGTAGCTTGTATTATAAGTTACTAAAGTTCGCTAAAATCCATACCCTAGTCAGTCTATATAACTGGCAGAATATGCGCTTACTGTTGTACACTAAACATCCATTGTTAATATAAATGTAAGTTTAGGTAAAACGTTCATACATGCTTATGCCTGAACTTGCATTTTTGCTTTTACTCATGATTTATCCATGCAATGGTACATTAAGTTGAGTAATACGTAGCTTAATTGGTATTATCCAAGGTAACAGTTATCCGTAGCTTTTTTAGCTATTACGTGAAGTGTATGAGAGTTTTTATAACCATACTATGCGATGATAATGTCTATTGTGTCCAAGTATTTAAACATCCAAGTGTAGATGATTTATATATTGCTTGATATTTAGATATGCCATATATGGTTATTTGAATGCATGAGATTATTGTCTCGTGCTATTAGTTTGTAACAGACATAAGTATCAAACGGGTGCTGTTTCTTTTTTAGATTCAGTATTTTTCGTTCTTTGAGGAGCTTTTCTTATGTTCAAGAACCTGAGCATAAAAGGTAAGATGCTATCGGGATTCGGCTTTGTTATTTTGATTGCGTTAACCGTGGCTAGCATTGCTGTTTTCTCAATTATGAGTGCTTCTAGAGTAGGTAACGATGTTCGTGTCTTAGTAACTAAAGACATCGCCGCTATCTTCGATGTGCATAAGTCATACAATTCCGTTCACCGCTGGTTACACATTTTACAGGCTAACCCAGATGCCAAGATGGTTTCTGAAGGTTTTGATTATGTTAAGAGCCTCGAGCGTGTTATTGATACTCTGCCAACCCACAAGTATGTTGATCTGACTAACGATACTCGTCAGTCATTACGTACTTTAGTTGATGTGCTGCAAAACAGCCGTTTCAAGACTTTAGTAATGGAGGGCCAATATAAAGAGGCCGATAAAGTCTTCTTAGTTGAAGTTTTACCTTCACTGTCAGCTTCTAATACCAATCTTTCTAAGCTCATCTACAGCTATACCAATGATGTAAACCACATGGTAGTCGAGCTTGATATGACTGAGTATTTGTACATCACTCTCGTAGTTGCAATTGGCGGTACCATTCTAGCTCTGTTCATTGCCTATGTACTGTACAGCTACATTGTTGAAAGCACTTTAGGCATTAAAGACGCTGCAGAGCGTATTAAGAGCGGTAATTTCAAGATCAAGTTCGACGAGAGCAAGTTACACAAGGATGAAATCGGTGACATCTTTACTACATTTAAAGAGACCGCTTTCACTTTAAACCGTGCTATTGCACGTACCATTGCTATTTCTGATGCTTTAAGAACTAGCTCACAGACCTTAAATACTGCTTCTGTAGCCGTTATCTCTGGTGCTAAGGAAGCTGAGACTCGTGCTCTTACTGTTGCAGCTGCATCTGATGAGATGGTATCAACTACTGCTGATATTGCTAAGAACTGTCACAACGCTCAGAGCACTTCAGAGGTTGCGCGTGTTGAGACTAACAATGGTGTAGATAAGGTTAGAGCCACTGTTATCCGTATTAAGGAGCAGGCAGAGACCTCTCGTGAGGACGCTTCTAAGGTTATTCGCCTTGCTGAGCAGTCACAGAAGATTGGTTCTATCGTTGGTACCATTGAGGATATTGCCGCTCAGACTAACTTACTTGCACTGAACGCTGCTATTGAGGCTGCTCGTGCTGGTGAGGCAGGTCGTGGCTTTGCCGTGGTTGCGGATGAAGTTCGTGCACTGGCATCTCGTACCGCTGCATCAACTAAAGAAATTATTGCAATGGTTGCTGGTGTTAAGGCTGACTCCGAGCAGGCTACCTCATCTATGAATGAGTCTGTTGAACAGATGAACTCTGTTGCTGAGGAAGCTTCTGACTTAGAGAACACTCTGTCTAACATTCGTGATGCTGTTAATAACGCCAACGATCAGATTATTCAGATTTCTACTGCAGCTGAAGAGCAGATTAACGCTACTAGCGAAATCTCTAACAACATGCAGGGTATCTCTGAGATGGCTCAGCAGTCTGTAGACGTTGCTTCTAATGCAGCTAACGTTGCTGATTACTGTACCAACCTGATTAATGGTCTGCTTGATGAGCTCGACTTCTTCACTATTGACGAGTCTCAGATTGACAAGCGTGACTTAAACTTCAAGCGTATTGATGCTGACGTTGCCAAGGCGATTGAAAAGTCTGCAGCCCAAGCTCAAGAAAACTTAGAAAACTTAACTAACGCATAAACTTTAAATCAGGCAAGGCATAGCAACAGCTATGTTCCTAGCTCCTCAGCCTGATAAAGCAAGTTAGATTATTAAAAGGCCTTCCAGATGCAAGTTTGGAAGGCCTTTTGCTTTTATACAAGACAAAAATTCAAGCCACTTATTTGGCTGCTCGATGATTAGTGCACTAAGTTCAGCTCTATTTAGCTGCTCGATGATTAGTGAACCAAATTCAGCTCTATTTAGCTGCTCGATGATTAGTCCACTAAGTTCAGCTCTATTTAGCTGCTCGATGATTAGTGAACTAAGTTCAGCTCTATTTAGCTATTTAGTTATTGCAATGTAAGCTGCTCTGGTATGTAGATGTTTATACAGATGGTTCGCACATAGACGGTGGACATCTAAGACACATAAATGCACAAATAAAAGTGAACTCCATCAAAGGATATGCCTGCAGACTCCATTAATCTGTAATGTGCAGGCAGATATAACGCCTACATTGTATGAGGGGGCTTATCATTCTTAATGAAGTATAAAGGTGGCAATGTACACAAATATTGGGTGTTGAAAGCAGCACTCATTTATACAGTATTAACAGTTGGGGGTGCTTAATTATGTTTAATAATATGGGGCGGGATGGTGTCTACTAGTATACTAGTCGGCAAGAAAGTGAAGAATGTCAATGCTTATCTAGAGATCAACTGCTCGATCAAATATGCATGGTAAACATTAACTTTTAACTAAGTTACTAAGAAGCAAAAGTTGTATCTAGGTTTGCATATCGTGCAGTTAGCTCTGAAAGTTTTCTTGTATATGCACATTTAATGTGCGCTGCGTAAATTTATCAAAAACTTTGATGGAACTCACACCAAAAAATAAAGCCACTCAAACTTGTCTTAGTTAGACAATCAAAATCTTTAACTTAAAAATGAGCAAGCCACTCCGATCCCGAAAAAATGCGGGCAGTACAAGCTTTTAGTTAAAGTGTTGATTATTTGTTATCAAAATTTGGCAATCATCTTAGTGGGTTATTTAGATATTAATGGCACTGTTTGATATGCAAAATGCAACAAAACGCAAGAAAAATTTATTAGAAATCGTGATAGGATTTGCGTGTAGGCGTTGATAACCATAACGTTATCGATGTTTTGCCATGAAAGAAGATACGATGATTTAATAAGTCATCCTTTGATCCTTTCAAGCTTTGTTGTCTACATAAGGCACCTTGAATCAATCAAACATTTTTCTATTAAAGTACATATCAACTATGGTTGAGTTTGAGTTGCTGCTGTGAAGTTGCGCTTTATTATGTGCTAATAGGAAACCTGATTGTGTACTTCATGGTCTGTCAAACGTGAAGATGACCTTAGTATTTTTTAATTGCAGCTGAATGCTTAGGTCTTTAGTTCATCCTCGAGTGTGGAGACAATCCAGGATGACTATCACATGAAGGTATAGTAGGTCGTGGCTACCTATGATCTTCAGGCTCTAATCTGAAGAGCGCCTACGACGGGGAGAAGAGGCGAAGTTGTACTTTTCCTAAGTAGAGTACGATGAAGCTTCACATTATCTGGGGTCTTTACTCGTACATTCTGATAGAGTTTTACTCTGTTAGTGTGTAAGACAGGATACGTTCATGCTGAAAGATTTAAGTCTTAAAGGAAAGCTTTACATAGGATTCTCTTTAGTAATCCTGTTATCGGTAGTTATTGCAGTTATTGCCCTGTACGCAATGATCAAGACTACAAACCAGGAAAAAGAAGTTTTCCATATGGTTAATGATGGTATGGCAGGTACTTATGAAGTTTATAAGAAGTACAATGCTGTACACAGCTGGCTGCACAAACTGCAGGTTGAGTCTAATCCTCAAATCGTCAATGACGGTATCAGAGCTGTTAAAGAGCTCAAAGAGGCAAATCCTCATCTTTGTTTAGATATTGAGCCAGAGTTGGCAGCTAAGACTCTTAGAAGCATGGAAGCCTTAGTTGGCTCATTAGAAAACTCTAAGTTCGAAAGACAGCTGCTTGCCGGTCAGTATGAAGAGGCTCAAGTAACTTTCCTGTCTGACATTCTGCCTTACTCATCTGCAGCCAACGCTAACGTCGCAGCACTGGTAGTATCCTACACTAAGTACATTGCAACTGAGCTTGCTGAGCTTGATTTAGACCATCTGATTTATATAACTTCTATCATTACCCTCTTAGTGGTAATAAGCTCCATTGCGATTGCTAGCTCTATTTACCTGTACATCTCCAACAGCACTGCGGAAATTGTTCGTATCGCAAACCTGCTTGAGAATGGTGACTTTAGACTTAATGTTGATGTAAATAAGGTTCACAACGACGAAATTGGTCGCATCATCAAGTCATTTGACAAGATGGCTGGTACCTTAAACCATATCGTTGCAAGAACTATTGCAGTTTCAAAGCACCTGGAGAGTCAGTCAGATCTCTTAAATGAATCCTCATCTGCAATTAACACTGGCGCATCTTCAGCAGAGTCCCAATCTATTGCGATTGCAGCTGCAGCTGATGAGTTAGTATCTACCACTGGTAACATTGCTAAGAACTGTTTACGTGCACAAGAGACCTCCACTGACGCAAGCAAAATTACCGTTACTGGTATGGAAAAGGTTCGTGCAACTGTAAATCATATTAAAGAGATGGCTTCTTTCACTCGTAACGATGCTGATAAGGTTAACCGTCTTGCCGACCAGTCTCAGAAGATTGGTTCCATTGTTAGCACCATTGATGACATTGCTGCTCAAACCAACTTACTGGCACTCAACGCTGCTATTGAGGCTGCTCGTGCTGGCGAGGCTGGTCGTGGCTTTGCCGTGGTTGCTGATGAAGTTCGTGCTCTTGCATCTCGTACCTCTGAGTCCACCAAAGAAATTTCAGCCATGGTGCTGTCGATTCAGAACGACTCTCAGGCAGCTACTGACTCCATGCATAACTCTGTTGACCAGATTGAACTTATGGCCAGCAATGCAGGTGAGCTTGAGTCTACCTTAGGCGAGATTGCTGATTCTGTACGTGATGTAAACAATCAGATTATCGAAATTGCGGATGCTGCAAGCCAGCAAACTCAGGCAACTGCTGAAATTTCAGGCAACTTACAACACATCTCTGAGATGGCTCAGCAGTCTGTGGATGTATCTGGTAATGCAGCCGACGTTTCATCTTACTGTGTATCCTTAATCCAGTCCCTGTTAAATGAGCTGCAGTTCTTCCACTTAGATGAAAAACGCATCGATCCAAAAGACCTCGACGTAACTCGTCACTCCGTTGGTGATGTAGGCAGCGCAAAGCATTAACCGTTTTAAAATACTCCATAATCTAAAGGGCTCAGCTGACTTTTGTCATCTGGGCCCTTTATTTTTATTTCCACTCAAACGAATACAAACTCTTCTCAGAATGATGGTAGAGTGAAGCCACTTAACTCACCTTCATCTACATAAGCCTAAAACATCTATACTATGGCCTTTTAGGATTTAGATTGCATACATGAGTATGGTGCTTGACAGTGGGTATATACTAGAGATTTGTGTCACATACTTAATCCTTATGCTTATTTACCAAGTCGATAAGGACAGTTTAGGGAAATTATATGAAGTTAGCTGTTTACGGTTACGATACTATTGTCGGTAAGTTAGTTTTAGAAGAACTCGAGCAAGGCAAAATCGTTATCGAAGAATTCTTTCCGCTAAGCCCGCTGTCTGCAGAGTACGATGCTGTGCCTCTGTCTGGTAAGAACTACAAGATTGAGTGCGTCGACGAATTTGATTTTGCTAAAGCGGATGTAGTGCTGTTTTTATCCACCAAGGATGAGTCAGAGCGACTTATTCCAAAAGCCCAAGCTGCTAATTGTGTGGTAATTGATAACAGCCATCTATTCTCTGGTGCTAAGGGTATACCTTCAATCGTTAAGGACATCAACCCAGAGAAGATTGTTGAAGTTAGAGCTAAGAAGCTTGCAACTGTTCCTCTTGCCCTTACCTCTCAGATTGTATTAGCTCTAAACCCACTGCACGACGAGTTTGGTGTGCGTAAGGCTGCGATTACTGCATTAGTTTCAGTATCAGAGCATGGTGAGCTTGGTACTCAAACTCTAGCCTCTGAGACCACCCGTCTTTTAAATGGTATGTCTGTTGACGTAACCGATTTTCCTGCACAGCTTGCTTTCAATCTCCACACTCGTGTAGGCGATATTAATGAAGAAGGTTCAAGCATACTTGAAGATGAAGTGAAGAAGGAAGTCTTTGAGGTGATTGATCCTTTTAAAGACGGCATGTCACTTACCTGCATTCAGGTACCAACATTCTACGGTCATACTTTATCGGTACATGTTGAGCTTGAGTATGATGGTTCTGTAGATGAGTTCAAAGAGGCTCTGCGTAAGGCTCCTGACTTAGTCTTAGAAGAGGATATGGAAGAGAAGACTCTAGTAACTCCAGTATCTTGTGCAGAGCTTGATAAAGCAGTCTATATTTCACGCGTGCGTAAGCAAGGTCGCGCTTCATTCGACTTTACTGCAGTTATGGATAACACTGCAGTAGGCGAGGCCGCTGCAGCTTTAGATATCCTTAAGATGCTTGCTTAAAACGGCTTATTTACATCAAAGGCAATTAATACACTGCTGCACATGACAATGTACTTAGCATATACATGCTTATGTACAGCAGTTTTAAACTCCATGTGCCCATCAGTTGCCATGATAGAAGCTAGCTCAGCTTATTGATATTAAGTAGCTAGATTATGTTGAGTATATAGAGCTTCGTTAGCACATGGTGTCAAACTCATAGCATTTAAGCCATTGCAGCTAGATACATTTTGTTTGCATTGACATGCATGTGCAAATAAATGCGATAAATAGGCTGATTTGCTGTAAATAATCGCCTTTAAGTAGCCAAAATAACTGATGCACATATAGTGCACTTATTGCAAATACTTTGGGCTTAGTCACGTTAGGATCACTAATATCAACCAAATTGGCCCTAAGTTAAGGCAAAACATATAGAATAGAAAACTGCACATGTTACAAATGTATAATCAAAGCCTGTGCAGTATGGATTAGCGCCTGTTGGAGGTTACATTCAATAACGTTAAGTTATCCTGTGACTTTCAATTGGACTAGTCTTAATTGCTGCATTGCAGCAAGATAGTGAATGGTATTTTTGTCTTTAGATGAAAGTACGTCTATTACTATCAGAGCCAGGTGCCGTCGCTAGGAGAGAGTTAAGTTCATAATTGAGGCCCGTAGAGTACGTGTATCAACTTATGCCACCTTTCTTCTAACTGTCAGCATCTTGCACATAGTTAAGAACTTTGTTGTTCTTAAACCAGCTTTGTAAGGTACTCTGTATCTTTAGATGGTTTGGCAGTCTCTTATTGATCACAAACTAAGTTTTTGCTTGGTTTTGCTTTTCTTTAAGTGTTTTCAACAACAGCATATACAAGTGCTAAGCGGTAGTATTTGTATATGCTGTTAGCAATTAAGTAACCGCGCAAACTATTGTCCTGTAAAGGATTGCGTATAGTTTGCACGATATTTGCAAGAGTTATGAGAGTTTTGCTTGTCAGTTAATTGGCAACTCATCACTTTAATGCGAATTTTGGTGGTATATATGAGCTTTTATAAGCATTTATTAACATTGGTGGCCGCGCTTACGTTAGCGGTTACTTCCCATGTTTATGCTGAAGAAGAGTTTTCTATCAGTATTACAGGTCCAGAAGAGGAAGCTGCTCCAGCACCTGCTCCTCGACAGGTCCGTCCTGTTCGTCCTGCTCAGCCAGTTGCAGTTGCTCCTGCTCCTGTACAGACACAGGCCCCTGCAGCTACTCAAACTGCAGCTCCGGCAGCACCTGTAACTGCCACCGCTCCAGTGGGCGCACCAGTGGGCGCAGAGCCTTATCAGGCACAGCATACTGTTGGCGCTCGTGAGTCTATTTGGTCAATTGCACACCGCTACTCAGCTCCTTACAACAATGTAAATGAGTTCCAGGCTGTTGCATCCATCTATCGTAATAATCAAAACTCATTTGAGAACGGCAATGTTAATCAGATCCGTCGTGGCTCTGTACTCAACATTCCTGCAGCCTCTCAAATGGCTTTAGAGCAGACCCAAACTGGTTCTGATCTGCTGAGCAATGGTACTACCACCTTACCTCCGCTTAATGCAGCTCCTACCCAGATGACTGCCCAGAACAATACAGCTCCTGGCTCTGTTACCGCTCAGAATGCCTCATCTCCAATTGGATCAGCTAACGACATGAACGTGCCTAGCTTTGTTGCACGTGAGACCATGTTACGCGACATCGATCCTAAGTTAACTTATGAAAATGAGGGTACTGACAATCCTGATAAGGAAATCCTCACTGATGAGCAATTAGCTGCTGACAATGCAAAGCGTACTCAGGAGACCGTACCTGAGATTAGCCGCAGCTCTTTAGACTTAAAGGCAATCGAAAGCCTGCTTGATAGAACCGAGCGCAACATTCAAACTGCTCAGAAGGACGTTTATCGTCGCTTAGATGAGAACATCAAGCGTTCTGCTCAGGTTGCTAAGGACACTGCAACTGTAACTGCTAAAGAAGAAGTTGGTGAGTTAATCAACCACTACGAGCAAGTTATCTCTGAACTGCAGCAGTCTAACAACGACTTACGTTCATCTTTATCTAAGATCAACAAGCAAGTTGAACAGATTCGTGGTATCCAGATGGAAACTGCTGATTCTGTTGCTATGCTCGACCGCCGTGTAGGCACTCAGCCTGTAACTGCTGTCGATAGTGCACCAGTAGCCTCAGGTCACTCAGCATTTGAGTCAGGTCCAGTTATCTGGATTTTACTTGTCGCTGGTGTAATGGCTCTGCTCTTATCAATCGGCCTGTTTATCTTCAAGTCACGTGCACGTAAGCAGCATGATTTAGTATCAACCTTCGATGATGACGATGGCGGCTTCATTGATGATGATGATATGGAAATCTCATCATTACTCGCCTCAACTCCAATCATGGAGGAAGCTGCAAGTAAGAAGGGCGCTCAAGCATCATCTTCAGCAGCTAACAAGCGTGCTGCGGCTCCAGAGCCTGCACCAATTGATGATGGTCCAATGATGGATAACGGTCCAATGGACGGCGGCTTTGGCGGTTTCGACGGTGAAAGCTCACACGCAGGAGGCGGTGAGGACTTCCACGATGAAATCGTTATGCCCAGCGCAGCCCCGGTAGCAGCCGCTAAAAAAGCAGCTGTTGGGGCGGGTGCAGTAGGTGCAGCTGCCGCAGCAATGGCAGCATCTCCTGATGAAGCAGCTGCCCAGGAAGCCTGGGATAGTGCAGCAACAAATGCTTCAGCATCAACCTTAGGTAAGAGCGCAAGCAACGCAGCCATGAATGACTGGTCTAATTCTTTAGATCAGCACGAGGCAGGCGCATCACAGATCGACACCGGCGGTGACTTCGGCGGTGGTGATGCTGGTGGCTTCGGCGATGCAGGCGGCTTTGGCGACGCAGGCGGTGACGCCGGTGGCTTTGGTGACGCAGGCGGTGATGCCGGTGGCTTCGGCGATGCAGGCGGCTTTGGCGATGCTGGCGGTGACGCAGGCGGATTTGGCGACGCTGGCGGTGATGCCGGTGGTTTCGGTGATGCCGGTGGCTTTGGCGACGCTGGCGGTGACCATGCTATGGGTGGCGATGCCGGTGGTTTCGGTGATGCCGGTGG
>NZ_AXWV01000091.1 GCF_000482845.1 Anaerobiospirillum succiniciproducens DSM 6400 | reverse complement strand
TAGTGGCAAACTAAGTCGCGGGAAAAGACAAGTTTGCGAGATTGCAGCACCAAAAAGTCTTTCAGAGGTGTTTCACTAAATTCAACCTGGAAGAAATACTTGCCTGTAGCATCCTTTAAGGTGTCAAGAGCAGCGTTATTTGCACCCTTAGCACCAGCACTCATAAGAACATGAGCGCCTGCAAAGGTAGTCTTTTGACCGATACGAGTGATTTCGGCGCAGAGAGAATCAACTTCTTCTTGGAGAGCCTTACGATCTTTCTCGGTGTTAGTACCGTTGGCAGCCTGAACAGCAAGGGTACGAATACGCTGCAGCATGTTGGTGGTCTCGTCGAGCGCACCTTCAATGGTCTGAGCTAAAGCAATACCGTCATTTGCGTTACGGTTACCCTGATTTAAACCATTTATCTGAGATGTTAAGCGATCAGCGATCTGCAGGCCAGCAGCGTCATCCTTAGAGCTATTGATGCGAAGACCTGAGGATAAACGCTGATATGAAGTGTTTAAAGCGAGGGTAGAGTTAGCAAGCTTACGCTGAGCGTTGATGGAGCTAACATTGGTATTAACGTACAGTGCCATTTGTTATCTCCTAACGTCCGCCTAAGAGGTTCAGAGCCACGGTAGGACGCTGATTTGCCTGTGACAGAATGGTCTGAGAGGCTTGCTGAATAATCTGGTTCTGAGTTAATGCTGCAGTTTCAGAAGCGAAATCAGTATCACGAATACGGCTTCTTGCATCAGACTCATTCTCAGCAATTGAGCTCTGATTACGGATGGTGCTTTCCATACGATTTTGGATTGCGCCTAGGGCCGCACGCTTGGAGTCTACAGCTGCAATGAACTCATCAATGTACTGCAGAGTCTTCTGTGCAGTGGAGGCCTTAGCCACAACGAAGTATGCTTCAGATGGCTTGTTGGCTTCGCCTTTAATACCAAAACCACCGTTACCACCGGCATCTGCCTCTGTATTCTTGAATTGGATCTTGTCGTTAGCTGGTCTAATCGCATTAGCCATGCACATAATGCCGGTCATATCGAAAGAACCGCATTCTAATGTGATTTCGTCCTTGGCATTAGCTCCGACTTGGAAGAAGTACTCATACTTGTCAGCACCACCACCACCACCACCGCCGCCACCACCGGCAGCTGCAACCTTGCGCATGAGGGTATTTGCGCCGCCTCCATCAAGAACCTGTGCGCCTGCGAAAGTGGTCTTCTTAGCAATACGAGAGATTTCGAATGAAAGAGACTTTACTTCCTCTTGTAGGGCCTGACGGTCTTTGTCAGTATTGGTACCGTTAGCAGCCTGAACAGCTAAAGTACGAATACGCTGCAGCATGTTGGTGGTCTCGTCAAGAGCACCTTCAATGGTCTGAGCTAAGGCAATACCGTCGTTTGCATTACGGTTGCCTTGGTTGAGGCCATTAATCTGGGATGTTAAGCGATCGGAGATCTGAAGGCCTGCTGCGTCATCCTTGGAGCTGTTGATACGAAGACCTGAGGATAAACGCTGATATGAGGTGTTTAAAGCGAGGGTAGAATTAGCAAGCTTACGCTGAGCGTTGATGGAGCTAACGTTTGTATTAACGTATAAAGCCATGAATCTCTCCTTAGATGACCTTGAGTAGAGAAACGCCTTAGAAGCACCATCTCCACTTAGCATTGCAATCTATTTATTCGTAAATGGTATGCATACCACTTACGAATAAACAGTCTGCTAAATAAGGCCGTCTATGAGAGAGCGGCCTTAAGCGATATGAGAAAACTAAACTTGTATTAGATCCTAGCGACCGCCGAGTAAGTTCAGGGCTACAGTAGGACGCTGGTTAGCCTGAGACAGAATGGACTGAGAGGCTTGCTGGATAATTTGGTTCTGAGTTAATGCTGCAGTTTCAGAAGCGAAATCAGTATCACGGATACGTGAGCGTGCATCAGACTCATTCTCAGCTATGGAGCTTTGATTGCGGATGGTGCTTTCCATACGATTTTGGATTGCGCCTAGGGCCGCACGCTTAGAATCTACAGCTGCAATGAAATCATCAATGTACTGCAGAGTCTTCTGGGCAGTAGAGGCTTTGTTTACAACGAAGTAGGCCTCAGAAGGTTTTGCAAGATCACCCTTAATACCGAAACCTTGAGCACCGCCGGCGTCTGCATCGTTGCCTGCAAACTTAATTTTGTCGTTTGCACCTCTGGTCTCGTTAGCCATGCACATGATGCCTTTCATATCGAAAGAACCGCATTCTAATGTGATTTCGTCCTGGGCGTTGGCTCCGACCTGGAAGAAGTACTCATATTTAGCTGCAGCACCACCGCCACCGCCGCCACCACCACCACCGGCAGCAGCTACCTTGCGCATGAGAGTGTTGTTGCCACCACCGTCGAGAACCTGAGCGCCAGCGAAAGTGGTCTTCTTAGCAATACGAGAGATCTCAAAAGACAGAGACTTTACTTCCTCTTGGAGAGCCTGACGATCTTTGTCGGTATTGGTACCGTTAGCAGCCTGAACTGCAAGGGTACGAATACGCTGCAGCATGTTGGTGGTCTCGTCGAGCGCACCTTCGATTGTCTGAGCTAAGGCAATACCGTCGTTGGCGTTACGATTGCCCTGATTTAAGCCATTTATCTGGGCTGTTAAGCGATCAGAGATCTGCAGGCCAGCTGCGTCGTCCTTAGAGCTGTTGATACGAAGACCGGAAGATAAACGCTGATATGAGGTGTTCAGGGCTAAGGTAGAGTTAGCAAGCTTACGCTGGGCGTTGATGGAGCTAACGTTGGTATTAACATACAGTGCCATTTGCTATCTCCTAACGGCCGCCTAACAGGTTCAGAGCCACGGTAGGACGCTGGTTAGCCTGCGACAGAATGGTCTGAGAGGCTTGCTGAATAATCTGGTTCTGAGTTAAAGCAGCAGTCTCAGATGCAAAATCGGTGTCACGAATACGTGAGCGCGCATCGGATTCATTCTCAGAAATAGAGCTCTGATTGCGGATGGTGCTTTCCATACGATTTTGGATTGCGCCTAGGGCCGCACGCTGGCTATCGATCTTCTCAATAAAGCTATCGATACCTGCAAGAGTAGCTTGTGCACAGCTTGGAGTTGATACAACCCAGCGTAAAGCTGAGAACTTGTCATTTGCAGACATGTATAGGCCCATTTTGTCTGCTTTGCCTGCCAGTGACATACCGCCAGTTTGCTGGATCTTGTTCTTATCAAGGCCGAGCATACTAAAGATACCCCACATGTGGAAACCACTGGAGATCTTTAGATTGATCATGTCGTTGGCATTGGCTCCAACCTGGAAGAAGTACTCGCCAGAGCCGTTCTTGAGAGTATCCAAAGTTTTGGCGTTGTTACCACCGCCTTGACCGTTAGCGGTATTCTTTGCACCGGTACTCATCAAAACATTAGCGCCTGCAAAGGTGGTCTTATAGGCAATACGGCTTACTTCATAGCACAGGGAGTTAACTTCCTCTTGGAGGGCCTGACGATCTTTAGCGGTGTTAGTACCGTTGGCAGCCTGAACAGCCAGGGTACGAATACGCTGCAGCATGTTGGTGGTCTCGTCGAGAGCACCTTCGATGGTCTGAGCTAATGCAATACCGTCGTTTGCGTTACGGTTGCCCTGGTTGAGGCCATTAATCTGGGCTGTTAAGCGATCAGAGATCTGAAGACCTGCTGCGTCGTCCTTGGAGCTGTTGATACGAAGGCCTGAGGATAAACGCTGATATGAGGTGTTCAGGGCTAATGTAGAGTTAGCAAGCTTACGCTGAGCGTTGATGGAGCTAACATTGGTATTAACGTACAGTGCCATTTGCTATCTCCTAACGGCCGCCTAACAGGTTCAGAGCCACGGTAGGACGCTGGTTAGCCTGTGACAGGATGGTTTGTGAAGCCTGCTGGATAATCTGGTTCTGAGTTAAAGCTGCAGTCTCAGATGCAAAGTCAGTGTCACGAATACGTGAGCGTGCATCAGACTCATTCTCAGCGATGGAACTCTGATTACGGATGGTGCTTTCCATACGATTTTGGATTGCGCCTAGGGCCGCACGCTTAGAATCAACTGCTTCAATCATCTTATCGATGTTGGCTAAAGTGGCCTGAGCATAGCTTGCCTGGCACACAGCCCAACGTACGGCATTATTACTTAAAATGAGACCCGACTTAGTAATATCAGCTTTATTGGCCTGAGCAGTCAGGGTTGCCATAGCTGCAATGCCAGACATGTGGAAGCCTCTAGACATAGCTAATGTAATCATGTCATTAGCGTTTGCGCCAACTTGAAAGTAATATTCGCCGTCAGCATTTTTTAGCGTATCCAGAGGGGTGTTACCATTTTTGGCACCAACGCTCATCAGAACATGAGCACCAGCAAAAGTTGTTTTCTGGCCAATACGGGTAATTTCTTGGCAAAGAGAATTTACTTCTTCTTGGAGGGCCTTACGATCTTTGGCGGTATTGGTACCGTTAGCTGCCTGCACAGCGAGGGTACGAATACGCTGCAGCATGTTGGTGGTCTCGTCTAAGGCACCTTCGATGGTTTGGGCTAAGGCGATACCGTCATTGGCGTTACGGTTACCCTGGTTTAGGCCATTAATCTGGGATGTTAAGCGATCAGCGATCTGCAGGCCTGCAGCGTCGTCCTTGGAGCTATTAATACGAAGGCCAGAGGATAAACGCTGGTATGAGGTGTTTAAAGCTAGAGTGGAGTTAGCGAGCTTACGTTGAGCATTAATCGAGCTCACGTTGGTATTTACATATAAAGCCATGAATCTCTCCTTTTCATATCAGTAGAGAGAAGCCCAACTAGCAAATCTCCACTAAGCTTTGTGTCGCCTGAAAACAATGACTTAGAGTGTTTTCGGGCATTCATTACACAAGCAATAGTTATACCAATTAGCCAAGCTAGGTTTACAGCGGATTTGCTAGTAAAACGGCGTGAGATGTATGTAAAGCGCGACTCGCGTTCTTATTTTGCCGTGTGGCAACTAAATTTTTGCCTCAGCCTATGATGGGTGTTTGACTTGCTGCATTAGTCTTTAAGGTTTAAAGCTTCCTTGGCATCGACCTTAAATGGACTGCCTTTTACGTAGACGTCACCAAAGTTATCCATATACAGCTCTCCGGCTTTATATACGCCCTCAATATGACCAACTTTAAAATGGCTGCCCTCTACATAGACGTCACCAAAGCGATCAGTCACTAAGCGGCCAGCTGTAGAGGTGTTGACCTTGCCAACTGCAAAAGGGGAGTTGCCGTCAAAGACGTCACCAAAGTTATTGGTTCGCAGCACATCGGCATTAGCGCTAAATGGCAACCATATTAATGATAAAGCTAAGAGTGATAAGCGCATTATGCCCCCAGATTGTTGTTTGGATTTGGCGTATGCCTGTGGCTCAATCATACAGCATTGCTAGCCTTGGTGGCATTTGGCTGAGCTAAAGTTATTAGTAATCTCCTAGAATAAGAACGCCCTCACTAGGAGGGCGTTTGTGGTTTATGAGCGGGCGCTGTGGCTCTTGGCGTTAGTTAGCTATTTGGGCTATTTGCCTGGTTTGGCCACAGTGATTGGGGTGTCGCTCATGAAGGTGCCGTAAACACCTGGGTCAGTCTTGTACTGAACCATGCTCTCACCTTGGGTAAAGGTGCCTGGGTGAGCTGCTCTTAAGACTACAAACAGTGAGAAGCTATTGCCGACGTTGTAGCGTCTAAAGAGCGCACTGATGGTGTCATCGGAGGTGCTAAAGTCACTGATGTCAGGGAAGAGTGAGTATGAGTCATCCTTGTCAAATAAAGCACCAAAGGATGGGTCATCACGCTTCATGCGACGTACAAACTCAAAGCCTGCTGGGATCTTAGCCTTAACGATGATGTCATCATTGGATAGCTGATTCTTATCCACAAAGATCTCCATGAGCACTTCTTCATTAGGCTGGAATACATAGTTAGCCTGATCAATCGCACCATCACGGTTGAAGAGGTTTACCTTAGTAAAGAAGCCCTTGTTAGAAATGATCTTGTCATGCTTGTACTGGCCTAAGACAGTAACGTTGGCATAGAGCTTATTGGAGCTGGTATTGTTTACGCTTACTTTGCCAGCTGATACTGTGTAGAGCTTATCGCTAACTGCGGCATCTTGAGACATAGGCTCAGCTGAAGCATCTGCAGAGGCGTCAGCTTCGGTATTGGCAGTTGTTGCCTGGTTAGCTGCTCCATCGGCTGCTTGCTTGTCGGCTGAGGCATTGTCAGCTGCTGGCTTGTCGGCTGATGCCTTGGCAGTTGGTTGCATGAGCTTGGCGATCTCATCGGAGCTTAGCAGAGCTCGTTGTGACTCGACGTTAGAGCCGCCAGTTAAGCTATAGTCAGCTCTTATTTTGGCAGCAGCCTCGGTGGCGCTGATGTAGTCAGGAGCTGTGTTGATAGCGTGCAGATTGGTAAAGGTAGCGACCACAGTATCGTACATACCAATTTGCTGTGCAGCGTTAATTACTCTAAAGGCAACTTCACGCAGATTGTACTGACCTTCAACTTGCAGTCCTTCTAATTGAGCAATAAGCTCTAAAGCACTCGTATCTGTTGGGCTTTCTAAGCCCAGCAGAGAGTTATAGGTTGACTGCCACTCTTGCAAGCCTTCCATAGCTTGATTCAATGCAATCTTAGCGCGTGCTTTATCACCGATGTTATTGAGGGCAATTGCCAGCTGAGCTAGAGCAAAAGGCTTTTTATAAATATATTCATCGAGCATACGACGAACTTCAGCTTGGTTAATGCTCTCGAAGGTGGAGAGAATCGATAAAGCATATGGAGATAGATCAGAGCCTGTAGCTGCTACTGAGCGTACATAGGTAATGGCTCGCTCTAAAGCATCAGCGTTAACATTGTGACCTGCCTCAGAGGCCTTGATGATGACATCTGCTGCATAGAGGCTATCAATATCTGACCAGCTGTAGAAGCTACCTGAGCTACGCTGTCTAGCTAAGAGTCTAAAGATGATTTCTTGAATCTTAGCATTAAGCTGCTCGGCATTAGCATAAGGCTTAGCTGCCTTAAGTGCCTCATCAGCATCTTGTGCCTCTTCAACTTGCTTTAATGACTCTTGGGTAGCTACTAAAGTTGAGCCATATAGGAGCTTAGACTCAAGCTCTGCAGCTAAACCAGAGATAGAGGTATCCTCACCTTTATCAAGCTCTGCAGTTAAGGCCACAGGGTTTACAAAAGGTAGTGATGACAGATTGATGAGCACATCATCAATGTCATTAAAGTCATTGGCACCGATAGCAACAGCAGCGCTAGATTTGGCATCAACAGGGGCTACATAGCTCTTGAGCATAGCCATCTGAGGATAGGTAACCTGCAGTGGGAAGCTGTCAGTGTACTTGTAATCTGGGTTAATAACGGTCAGGTTTACCTTGCCAATACCATCAGAGATGGCAGTAACATCAAAGTAGTTATCCTCACGAATACCTGGCTTTAAAGTACGCTTAGACTGCATAGAGCACTTAAGGGCACCCTCACAAGAGATATCTACCTTAAAGTCATGGTTCTTGGCCTTGAGGTTGTGCAGATTTAAGCGAGCCTGAACGGTATCACCCACATTTAAGTAGCGAGGCAGGCCAATAGTAGCCACAGCCTTGTCACGTACAGTCACGTCAGCATTGCTTGCACCGGTACGGTTTTCATCCCATGCGACAGTCATGTACTTAAGTGAGCCTGAGAACTTAGGCACATCAAAAGTAACTTCAGCCTGACCATTAGCGTCTAAAGGTACGATTTGGGAGGCTAAAGCCACAGTCTTGAAGGAAACAGTGTCTAATGACATAGCACCAGTTGCCTTGGCCATCATATCCTCAGCACCGTCGCCATAGCCTTGACCTTGTTGCTTAGGATCACGGATTAGCATGCTATATGGATCGTACACATCTACCTGATAGGCGCGATCTTGCATGAAGACCTTGTTTGGATCCGGTGCAGCATACTTAGTAAGGCCTAAGATACCGTTGTCAACTAAGGTTACACGAGCATAGCCGGTGACCTTGTCACCATCAGTGCCTGTAGTAGCTGTTTCTTTATCTTGGGCAGCGCTATTATCTTGTTTAGCCTCATCGGCTTTTTGTGCATTAACCTTAACGGTAAAGGTAGAGCCAGGCTTAATCTCATCTGCTGCGCTAGTAGTTACGTTGAACTTATGCACATCAGAGTTCATATTGATATCAACGAGGCCGACTGCGCGGATGATACCGGCAGTGCTCTCATCAATTGGTGAGAATAAAGATAGCAGGGCGTGACCTTGTGGATAGAGATCTTCGGTAATTTGGATATCTACCTCATTGTGACCACGGTTTACCTTAAAGGTTCTAAAGTCTTGAATGCCCTCTGAGCCAATGGCTAAGTTGGCATAGCCATCAAATGGGCTATCGAAGCTGAGCATCATCTTATCGCCTGGCAGATAGCTCTCTTGATCGGCATAGACAGCTACGCGATCAGGAGTTCGATTATCCATTGAGGAGCTAAAGCCCTTAACGAAAGATAAGGTAGTAGCTGACTTAGGAGACTCAAGCTCAAGTACGTAGGAGCCATCTTCTAAATCGGCGCTAATCAGAGCCTTATCCAGACTTTGGTTATCCACCTTAACGGTGCCTTGATGCACGAGGTTACGGCTGTGGAAGACTACATAGCGCCAAGTACCATTCTCGTAGACAAAGTTGTAGTCCACAAACTCCTTAAAGAGGTAGTACTTAACATCCTGCGGATAGGTTGAACCATCTTGCAGGTATGAGCATAAAGTAAACTCGGCCTTATCAGAAGACTTCTTGGCATCATCTAAGCGACGAACACCAATAAGTGGGTTGTTATAAGCCACTTTGAAAGTCTTAACAGTGCTTACTTCTTGACCACTAGTGTCAAAAGCAGAGGCTGAAACACGAGCCTTTTGTGGGAAGCGACTTTGTACAAAAGATACTTCATGGGTCATTACGCCTTCAGCATCACTCTTAAGATCAGTCACTACTTCAGTCTTAGTCAGATTTGTAAACTCACGCTGATCTGGACCAAAGTGGAACTTCTTTAAGAAAGGATTGTTAGCGGCATTGGCTGCAGCTGGCACCGGATGCTGATCTGGGCGCAGAGTAATGCGCATGGAGCCAGATAAGTTAGAGGCAGTGCCGCCGTAGTTAAACTTGGTAGCAGTCTTTAACTTAAATGGAGTATTAACTGGGATCACACCTTCATTATTAATAAAGGCAGTGTTGATCTGAGTAGGTACGTATGAGCCAATGGTAAAGGCGGTATCTTCTAATAAAGTGTCGCCTAAATACAACATGGCATTGTAACGGCCGTTAACTGTGCCTTGAGGGATCTTAAAGTCAAGGCTGTAACCACCCATAGCTGAATCACTTAAAAGGTGTGAGGATAACTCAGAGCCATAGGAGTTAACGATCTTTAAAGTAAGTGGCAAGTTGACTGCCTGCAGATGCTTATTGCGCAGCAGGGCAGTGTAGTGCACAGTCTCATTTGGTCTGTAGATACCACGATCGGTATAGGCATAGACCTCATAATTGCTATTTGACTTAGAGCCTTGATTGTCTTCTAAGTATAGGACATCGTCTGAGAGGTTTTGAATGAAGTAATCATTCTTACCCTCAGCTAAGATCTTGGCAGGGGCTAGGGCATTTTTGCCAGTTACAAATTCTTTAGCAAATGAGCCAGTACCTTCTTTATTTGTCTTGGTCTGAGCTAAAACTTCACCATTGTTGGCAATGAGCTTGAGCTTTACGTCTTTTAAGGCCTTAGCAGAGGTTAAAGAACGGACGTTGACCAAGATACCGTCTTGGGCACGGTAAGTAGTCATGCCAAGATCAGTAATCATCATCATCTTAACAGTGATAGGCAGAGACTTGTTGTTCATATCACTGTAAGAGAAGCCATTGGTGTAGCTAACACGTGGATCGGTAGCTACGATCAAGTACATGCCGTGATCTGACTTAGAGACAAAGTCTTTAAGCTTGATCTCGGTGCTCTTGACTTGATTACGCATCTCATCGCTAATGCGAGACTTCTTGGCTGCATCTACTTGAGCTTTGAGCGCGTCCTCTGGAGTAGAACCATCTGCGGCAATTAAAGCCTTGCCTTCATTTTCAGCCTTTTGTAGAGCTTGCTTAGCCTCAAAGACATCCACAGAGGTGCCTTTAGAGATATCAAAGATGCGCTCATAGACTGGACGACCTAAATTAGTCATGAAGTGATTAGCCATGTACATGGACATCTCACTATCTTCAAGATCTGTAAGGTCGTAATTATCTAAAACAGTTGGTGGAATACGGAAGATTGAAAGCTTAAAGGCGCTCTGATTTACAGTCTTTACGGTAAAAGAGTCGTTAGCACCATTCTTTGGCAGAATGATGTTGTATGGAAGCTTAATCTGAGCAACGCTATCAGAGATAGTAACCTTGTGGTTGATAGGCTCTTCTAAGGTGCTTCCGGATTTAAACTTTAAGCCCTTTTTGAGCAGCACATTGTAAGTCTTACCAGACTCAAGCTTATCTATACACAGATTGCCTTGAGTAACCGCTACTGGCACATCCACTGGCTGATTACGTAAAGTTACCTTAACGTTCTTGCTAAGGTTACTAAAGCTATCATCTACTACCTGGCGGCCCGACATAGTAAGACAGACTGTAGCCGGAGAGCTATTAGTCATCTCTAAAGTCTTGAGCACGGTAATGTTAGGCTCAGCATTAACTGCAGCAGGCCACAACGCAGTAGAAATAGTGCCCATTGCAAGTGAAAGAGCCAAAGCAAGCGGTGTTTTGCTCAGGCTTGATGCTTTCAAAGATAGTGGTTTGGCAAGCATTATTTAACTCCAGTTAAGCTCTCTACCTTGACTAAAGGCTGCTCTTATCTTCAAGAACGGCACAACAAAATATCCTTCACCGATGGCCGACAAACAACTTACGCACGTAAGCACAAGCCATGAAAAACGAGTTCAAAACAGTACTTATCTCTTCTAGTCATAGCTAGGAGTGTTTTTGATGAACACTAAGCTAAGCTATCAAGCCGCGCTCGCATCAAGCTGGTACAGTGCTTATAACATCGGCAACACCAAGATCACGCCATACATCTACAAAAGACAAGCTCTAGGCTCGGCGTATCAAAGATCAGCAGGTGAAGAAGGTTTTAGTTAAAAGGTGCCTACTTGCTAGGTATTGGAAAACAAACATAGAAGACTGCATCTATCCTCAAGCCCTGAATACCTCGCTATTCTTCAGGCATGAGTCTCATCAAGTTTAGCAAATCTCTATCTAAATTACGTGATTGTGCAAAAATTTGCGCTCATTGCTATTAAATGAGGCGCTAAAAGCATAAGCACATTATGCCAACGAAAACATAGCTAACCTAACAAGACCGCAAATCATCGCCAAAGCAAAGCAAAAAACCATGGCTAGCCTATGGCATGACAAGTATCCTCATTCAAGCCCCACGCACTAAGGATTCTCAATAGGACAAAAACTTACTCTTTAACTACATCATTTCCTGTAGCAATTAACAGCGTCTTAGGCTCTTATTTGCCACTTGCTTTTGTCTCTACATTCGACATCTTCAGCGGCTATTGATTAATAGACATTTATAGACAGCCGCCATCCACGCATGCCGCCTCAGGCCAAAGAGCCTAACTCTAGACAGGTGGCATTGCGCATCAAAGAATGCACCACTCTATTTTTCCCCTCAAGCAGCAGTGATCCTTATATGGCCGGGTAACCGCGCTGCAGCCTGCACTTGCTGTATAAGCGTCAATCTACTCGCAGTCATGCTATGGCATTCATACGTAACCATACTGGCCATCTTTATAGATACCAGCTGTCACAAATACTTATAGCTTTTCAGCGGCGGCTTAGCTCTGAGCTCTAGAGCTAGAGGGTCATGTAAAAGTCGATCTTGTCCTCGTCTAATGCTCGCACATGATTAAAGCGGGAGGTGCGTAAGCGCTGTTGCTGCAGGTAGAGGCATCGAGCAGGCATAAGATGAGTAGCGGCAGTAACGAGACCATTAAGAAAATGTCCTGCGTGTAATCTTCATAAATGGAAAACATGGAGATCACGAGGAACATGGTCAAGCTCTTAATGCCAAGGAGATAGATGTCATTACGAGTAATGGCTCTTTCAATCATTTCAAAGTGCCGAATCTTCTTATCCTGGGTGTGTCGATTTGAATATTAAGCTAGTGTTGTGCGTAAGTTAACCCGAACAATGTTGTATTAGTGCCAAATATGGGCATATATATGCGCTTTTGCTGACGGCTTAGCGGCCATAATAGGCTTAGTCTATGTAAAGAGGAGCGCTCTGTGATATAAATCACGCTTGAGCCGATAAAAAGGGTGGCTTATAAAAAATTACCTTAGTATGCTTACAGTCTAACAGACAAAAAGTGCACATATAACTGTTTGCACGGACTAAGTTTTGTCTAAAAAAGTTGCACTAAATCATTTTGCGCACTCTAAAAGTGCGTATGAAAATTTATTCCATGTATACGCTAATTCTTTAAATTTTGGATCAATTTAATAAATTTAGCAGTAAATCCGATAATTTTT
>NZ_AXWV01000090.1 GCF_000482845.1 Anaerobiospirillum succiniciproducens DSM 6400 | reverse complement strand
CTTTGCAGACATGTTTTTTCTCGCAAGTGAAGAATTTAACAAAAGCCTGAAAGACTGCTATACTAACCACAGTGTTTTATTGGTGGTGGCGTTTGCAGTCTTTCGCTGTGAACGCACATCTTAACACACTGATCATAGTATCTTCCGAGATTGGACTCGGTTATCTTGGTAAAAGCAATAAATTTAGTGTAAGAACGAAAAGAATTAGTGGCAAACTAAGTCGCGGGAAAAGACAAGTTTGCGAGATTGCAGCACCAAAAAGTCTTTCAGAGGTGTTTCACTAAATTCAACCTGGAAGAAGTATTCGTACTTGTCTGGTGCGCCGGCAGCGCCAGCAATTTTACGCATTAAATTATTTGGTGCTGTACCACCATCAAGAACTGTAGCTCCAGCAAAGGTGGTCTTCTGGGCGATACGGGTGATCTCGTGAGAAAGAGACTTTACTTCCTCTTGCAGAGCCTGACGATCTTTGGCAGTGTTAGTACCGTTAGCTGCCTGAACAGCGAGGGTACGGATACGCTGCAGCATGTTGGTGGTTTCGTCTAAGGCTCCTTCAATGGTCTGAGCTAAGGCAATACCGTCGTTGGAGTTACGATTTCCCTGATTTAAGCCATTTATCTGGGCTGTTAAGCGATCAGAGATCTGAAGGCCGGCTGCGTCGTCCTTGGAGCTGTTGATACGAAGGCCTGAGGATAAACGCTGATATGAGGTATTAAGAGCTAAGGTTGAGTTAGCAAGCTTACGTTGAGCGTTAATCGAGCTTACGTTGGTATTAACATACAGGGCCATGGCATAATCCTCATATCATCTAAATTGCGATCTCGTCGCTCGCTGCATTACGAAATCGTATTTATACTTTGCACGATTCAGGCCAATGCTTTTATAAATTGATGATCAAAAGATCATGGCCATAAATACTGGATTTTTTGAGGATGTTGAGGCTGTTTAAAGATATGCAGCGTCGCACTAATTGCCGCTTGTGTCTTAAGTGACACTTTGGACTTGCTGACCGTATGGCAAGTGGCAAATGATGTGGCAAGATAGGGGATGCTGTGTTTTTTGCCTGCAGTTTTTGCTTGCAGTTTTGGCTGCAGTTTTACGCAGATGCTGCTAATGCAGCTTAAGCTTTAGCTTGCGTCTCGTGGGTAAGTAAGCTGTATGCCTAGCTGATGGGCGTGATGATTGAGAGGATAGGCTAGTGATGGCGTGAAACGCTGGCAGCAACGGTGGCTGCCAGTCGTGTAAGGCAAAAGGATAGCTTTTGACTAGAAGAGGCCCTTTAAGGCAGCTAAGTACTTAACTGAGGCATCGGACATTGGGGATGCGTCAAAGCAAGACTTAGTGCCATTGTGGCAAGTTGGGCCCTCTGGACGAGCTAAGACGAGCAGAGTGTCCTTGTCGCAGTCAGTAGAGATTGCGCGTAAGTGTAAGTAGTTGCCGCTTTCCTCACCTTTAGTCCACAGCTTTTGACGATCGCGGGAGTAGAAGGTAACTAAGCGGGTATCTAGAGTCTTTTGCAGGGCTTCCTCGTTCATGTAGCCAAGCATTAAAACCTGACCGTCTTGGGCGTTCTGAACAATTGCTGGAATCAGACCGTTGCCCTTGGCAAAATCAAGCTCACTGACCTTTGCAAAACCATGACAAAACTCAACCACGGCAAAGAACTCCTTTATCGTTTAGGTAAGCTTTAAGCTCACCAATGTTAATAATACTCTTATGGAAAACGGATGCAGCTAAAGCACCAGAGACGTCAGCCTCATTAAAGGCATCGTAGAAGTGCTCCATACTACCCGCACCGCCTGATGCAATCAATGGCACGTTACATACCTCTTGTACAGCTTTGAGCTGCTTGAGGTCATAGCCGTTCTTCATGCCATCTTGATTCATCATGTTTAAAACGATCTCACCAGCACCACGCTTTTGTACTTCTTCAACCCAATCTAAGGTCTTCCAAGAGGTAGTAGTGATGGTCTTTTCGTCACCAGTAAACTGTTTTACGAGGTACTCACCAGATTCACTATCGTAATAGCTATCGATACCCACGACAACACATTGTACGCCAAATCTATCGGCAAGACGTGTAATTAAGCTTGGGTCGGACAAGGCAGGTGAGTTAATCGAAATCTTATCGGCACCGTATTCTAATACTTCTTGAGCGGCTTCAACGGTACGAATACCACCGGCTACAGCAAAAGGAATGTTGATTACCTCAGCAATACGAGCCACCCAAGACTTATCTACCTTCTTGCCATGGGCAGAGGCAGTGATGTCATAGAATACGAGCTCATCGGCACCCTCATCAGCATAGCGTTTAGCTAGGTCAATAATAGAGCCAACAACTTCGTGGTTTTTAAACTGAACGCCCTTTACAACTAAGCCGTCACGGACATCCAGACAAGGAATAATTCTTTTCGCTAGCATCTTCGTTTGACTACTTTGCTCATCGCAACCACCATCACAAACTTAGCGCATAAGCTGCAGCATATAGCATGTAGCTTAGAACAGTCTGCAGCACCATCTATAACTATGCCTACATCTCTGCACAGCCTAAGCACTGCATGCAACCTTAGCAACACGATGTAGATAGCGCTCTGTGCGCTACCATCATAGATCCATGATCTCATGGCCTACGATCTTATCTTGTGCCCAGTGGATGTAGGCTAGCCTGCCTTCATGCTTGCTTGCAAGTAAGCTTGTGTGCCTCTCACGCATCTTGTGATGCAAGGCAGCGTAATAAAGCTAAGCGAGCATACGTGCTTGTGTACTTTAGTTAAGTGGTAGTAGTTACGATATGTATGGGTTTAGCCTAGCTCATTCCAAAGCTTGAGAGCTTGTGGGAATGTAAATGCACCTGATAAGAGGGAACGGCCTAAGACCGCGCTCTTAACCTTAAGCTCATGTAGAGCCTTGATATCCTCAAGAGATGAGATACCGCCAGAGGCGATAACATCAAGCTTAGGATAACGCTCTGAGAGGGTAGCGTACAGGCTGTTATTAGCACCTTGCATCATGCCATCTTTAGAGATGTCGGTAACTAAGACATGCTCAAGACCAGAATCTAAGAACTCTTCAATTAAGTCAAAGAGGCTCACATCTGAAGTCTCAAGCCAGCCATGGGTTGCAACCTTTGGAGTACCATCGATAACACGCACGTCTAAGGCAAGGCAGATAGCATCTGATCCAAAGTCCTTTAAGAGCTTATGGCCAAACTCTCTGTCCTTTACTGCAGCAGAGCCTACTACAGCACGCTTAACGCCAGAGTCGAGCAATGATTGCACATCCTCATAGCTTCTAATACCACCACCAGTCTGAATCGGGCAGCTTGAGGCCTGAGTCATCTTGGAGATGAGTTCTAATTGGCGCTTTTTAGGATCCTTAGCTCCATCTAAATCAACTAAGTGAATGAGCTCAGCACCTTCTGCAGCATATTGCTTCACGCGCTCAATTGGATCGAGGTTAAATACGGTCTTCTCATTGAAGTCGCCTTGCTTGAGGCGCACAATCTGACCGTCGATAAGATCAAGTGCAGGGATTAACATATTCTTCTTACTAGTTGATGTTTATAGCCACTAACAAATTCAATCAAGTCTGCCGATAAAAGACACCTAAGTCACCGCTGAGACTTACTAGACAAGCCTCAAACTAGCTGTGTTGCAAAGCTTTAAGGCAGAGCTTAAGGAGGCTCATAAGCTTACTTGTAGCTAAGCAAGAGAGTTATCGATGCATGTCTTTGAATGCCATTGCATGTAAATGCTTTATGGTACAGGCATACGCCTCGGCACGGGCATTAGCCTCAAATTAAGCCTAAGCCTACGCTTGAGCCTGAACCTGAGCTTAAGCCTAAACCTGAGTCTAAGGCTTATCCTTGGTATTAAGGCATTCTGCTAAAGGCTGTCATCTACAAGTACTTGCAGTGCTGTTAGCATTAGTGCTGTTTTAGGCTTGCTGCAGCCTCGATGAGGCGGCTTGGGGCCGTGGGTGTTTGATTGTTTTGTTAGTAGCTAGACAAGTAGATAACTACATGTCGATGAAGTTTTTAAGGAGACGCTCGCCATTAGCACCAGACTTTTCAGGGTGGAACTGCACACCCATGAAATTATCTTTAGCTACTGCAGCACTAAACTCTTGGCCATAGACGGTGCTTGCGATAGTAGCACTGCACTTGTCTAAGCAAAATGAGTGGACAAAGTAGAAGAAAGAGTTATCTTCAATGCCCTTAAACAATGGGTGACCGTTATGATGGACGGTATTCCAGCCCATGTGTGGGAGTGGCAGTGGGCTTAAAGTGGAGCTATTAGCGCCCTCAGAGCAGCAGACAATACCATTACCCTGAGCATTATTCATTTGAGCCTCAACGCTAACATCAAGTGGGTGTACAGTACCTGGCACAATGCCTAAGGTATTGATGTGCTTAACTTCAGAGTTAAGGGGCACCTCACAAGAGCGTTCAGCCTGAACCTGCATGCCTAAGCAGACACCAAGTAAAGGCTTTTTGTAGTTGAGGATAAAGTCGATAAGCTCGCTATGTGGCTGAGCATCATCACCTGCAAGCGGAACTACCTCATCAATGGAGGTGTTAAGGAGTCCTGCCATAACTGCAGATGCTGATCCCACACCAGGCATGATGAGCTTGTCGGCAGAGCTTAAAGTAGCAATATCTGAGGTGATCTCAGCCTTAACGTCGAGGCGTGTTAAAGCCTGCACTAAAGAGTTGAAGTTGGCAGACTTAGTATTGACGATACAAATCTTCACAGCCTTCTCCTATAGAGTGCCCTTTGAGGAAGGTAACTCATTGGTGACAACGGCAATAGCAGGGCGTAGAGCACGTCCAAATGCCTTAAATAAGGCCTCCACCTGATGGTGAGCATTACCCTCAGTAACGGACATATGCAGTGTAATACCCATAGCAAAAGCTAGTGACTCAAAGAAGTGAGGCACCATTTGGGTCTCAAAGTCATGAATCTTGTCTCGGGTAAAGGAGGCATCTAAGCTAAAGTCAGCATGTGGGCGGCCAGAGATGTCTAAAGCTACAGCCACGGTGCCATCTACATCGCTTGTTGACTCTTCTAAGGTAACTGCGCACTGATTGTCTAAGGTAAAGCGAGCACTATCTGGGCAGCCGTAGACCTTAGCTTGCAGCTCATCCATTGGTACGATAAAGCCAAAGCGACCAATACCACGCTTATCGCCTAATGCCTTCTTGAGCGCAGTGCCAAGGGCGATACCAGTATCTTCGGTTGTGTGGTGATCGTCGATGTATAAGTCGCCACGTACCTTAATTTCACAGCTAAAGCCAGCATGCACGGCGATTTGATCGAGCATATGGTCAAAGAAACCAATGCCAGTATCAATCTTACGTGAGCCTGAGTTGTCTAAGTCTACTTTTACGAAAATAGAGGTCTCTTTAGTCTCACGAGTAACTACAGCGACACGACCATCGCAGCAGCCTTGTTTCTTATCTAAAGCAGCTTCACGGCTTGAAATGAACTCAACGATCTCATCCCAAGTACGAGCCTTTACGTTAGCTGGAGTTAAGGTGCCAACATTGCTATTGCCAGTGCAATTGCAAGATGAGTCACATGCGCTGTCAGCTACTTCACTTTCAAGGCCGACACAGATTGGAGTAACACCCATAGCAATACCCATGGTGATGTCGGTATCACGATCACCAATGAAGTAAGAGTGCTCACGGCTCCAAGCATCAGAGCGCAGATAGGCCTGTACCATGCCAAGCTTTGGCTTACGGCATTCACAGTTATCCTCTGGCTTATGAGGGCAGATTAAGACCTGGTCAAAGACAATACCTTGGGACTCTAAGGTGTTGAGGATGAACTCATGGGCAGGGGTGAAGGTATCAAGTGGGAATGAGTCAGTTCCAAGGCCATCTTGGTTAGAGACCATTACAAACTTAAAGCCCATATCCTGCAGTTTTAAGAGAGCAGGTACTACGCGAGGCAGGAACTTAATCTTGTTTAATGCATCAACCTGATAGTCCTCAGGCTCGCATACTAAAGTTCCGTCACGATCGATAAAGAGATACTTTTGCATGGGTAAATCATAGTTATCCTAAAGACCAATATCCAACACTATGCTAGAGCAAGACGCACGCTCCGCCATCGCAAATACTAGCCAAAGCAAAAGTAGCTAAGGCAGATGCTCGGTAGAGGCCAAGCACATGCAGGCACAGCCAGCACATGTAAGCACAGCCAGCAGATGCACGAAATGCCAGCAAGGCTACGCAAAGCTAAGGCAGCAAAGTCATGGCTTAACAATACCTCAGCAAATGCTAGGCAACAAAGCAATGCCTAGGCGATGCAGTATGACTAAGCTCTTTTGCTTTAGACCAAAATGAAAGACATAGACAAAAAGTAATTTTGGTCTGACCTAGCTTGATAGCACTATGTAAAGGGCCAGAAATAGGCTAAGTGTTATGCTGCGTCTTATAGGCGCATACTGTTAGTATCTTCGTGGAAAATGGCTTTAGGTTAAATTCTAAAAAACAGCCCCTTAGAGGCAAAGTGCTTAAGGGGCCTGAAATATAAGGTTTGCCTAAATCTTAGGCGTTAAAGGGTTGCTATTGGTATTACTGACCAGTAAGAGCAGTTAACACACGCATCACCTCATCAAGCTCCTCAGGAGTACCTACGGTGATACGAATGGTGTTCTTAAGGCCTGGCTTAGTCTCAAAGGAGCGCAGGATGATGCCCTTTTGCAGCATGTGCTCAAAGACCTTTGGACCATCCTCAAACTCAACTAAGAGGAAGTTTGCATGAGACTCAAAGACCTTCTTAACGCAACTGAGCTTTAAGAGATTTTCCTTTAAGGAGTTACGTAACTCTAGGCACTTAGTAACACGCTCACGCATCAGGTCGATACCGCCATGAGCTAATGCCTGACGAGCGATCTGAGCTACTGGATCTGGAATTGGGTATGGGTCGATTACCTTGGCCATCATCGCGATAACATCAGCATGAGCTAAGGTAAAGCCGCAACGGATACCAGCAAGACCAAAGGCCTTAGATAAGGTGCGTAATACTACGAGATTTGAAAAGTCCTTCATTAAAGGCACAGTAGTGGCACTTGGATCGTACTCAATATAGGCCTCATCTAAAACGAAGAGAACGTTCTCAAACTCTTTGAGCAGAGTCTTTAACTCTTCGTGGCAGAACATATTGCCAAGTGGGTTAGCTGGGCTGTCGATAAAGACGAGCTTAACGGTGAAAGGAGCTTCCTTAATGGCCTTAGCAATGGCAGCAGCCTTTAAGCTAAAGTCGTCCTCACGCTTGGCATAAGCAACCTGTGCACGGTTGGTGTTGGCTGCAATTTCGTACATGCCATAAGTTGGAGGAGCGATAACGATGCCCTCACCGTTTTCACAGAAGGTTCTAATTAAGAGGGAAATGGCCTCATCAGAACCACGGGAGGCTAAGACCTGATCACGTGCTAAACCAGTGTAATCAGCCATGCCTTGAGTAACCTCAAAAGGCTGGGTATCTGGGTAACGATTGAGAGTAGTAGAGTTGAAAATATAGAACTCTGACTTTGGAGACTCATTGGCGTTTAAGAAAGTATGGCCATGACCACCAATACGACGTGCACTCATATAAGGTTCAAGCTTTTGTACATGCTCACATGCAAGCTTTGTCAGATCAACCATAATTTCTCCGATTGTTTTTCAAAACGGCTGCCACAACGTGCAACCAAAATAAACTGATTTTAACCAAGCCCAAACAGGCCTCACCGCTAGAGACAAGCACTCACTGCTAGAGACAAGCACTCACGGCACCACATGCAAAAAAGACGCATGCTCTAATGCGGCATATCAACCCAAGTGCCACGTAAAGCGCAGCAAATAGTATCCCGCAGTTTGCTTAGCAAATTGCCTTTTCACTAGCAAGAAAGCATCTTAACACGACGCGGCAATGCGATCTGCGATGAAGCTGGCATCTTAGATAGTTGCTTGATGATACTGTAGCCATCAAAGTTGATAAAACAGCATAAGCGAGGCAAGGAGTCTTAAAAAAGATCAAAACTTAATGAGCCTATGCTGTATACATCATATGGGCAGGCTACTAGTCCTGATTGCGACCAATCTTTTGCAGACGTAAGGTAACGGCATTACCGTGGGCTTGTAAGCCCTCAGCCTGTGCCAGTAACTCTACGGTCTTGCCAATGTTTCTTAAGCCTTCCTTGCTTGCACAAGAGATGGTGTAGCGACGTCTAAAGTCATCAGTGCCTAAGGCTGAGGCTGACTTTGCATAGCCATAAGTAGGCAAGGTGTGATTAGTACCTGAGGCGTAATCACCCATAGACTCACAAGTGTAAGCACCAAGGAAGATAGAGCCGGCATTTAACAGACGTGAGACGATGCTTTCAGGATCGTCAATCTGTACGATCAGGTGCTCTGGAGCATAGGCATTTGAAATCGCAATACACTCATCAAGGTTTGGAGCCAAGATGAAGCGACTATGTGACATAGCTACACGGGCAATTTCAGCACGAGGTAGCTGTGCAAGTTGGATTTCTAATCTTTCGTTAGTCTCTTGTAATAACTCACGGCTATCAGAAACTAATACTACTTGAGAGTCAGGGCCATGCTCAGCTTGAGACAGTAAGTCTGCTGCTACAAAGTCCGGATCAGCATTCTTATCGGCAATGACCAGTACCTCAGATGGGCCTGCAGCCATGTCGATAGCAGCGCCTAAAGCATCCTCACTCACCAAGCGCTTTGCCATAGTTACGTACTGATTGCCTGGTCCAAAAATCTTGTTAACCTTTGGTACAGACTCAGTGCCATAGGCCATAGCAGCGATAGCGTGGGCACCACCTAACTTAAAGATGCGTTTGATACCGCACTTGGAGGCAGCATAGATAATGGCATCAGAAAGAGGGTATGGGGAGGTTAAAATAACCTCAGGACACTGAGCAATCTCAGCAGGAACGCCAAGCATCAGTGCAGTAGAAACTAATGGAGCAGAGCCGCCTGGCACATACAGGCCGACTTTCTCGATAGGGTGGGTAGCAGTTTTACAAACGATACCAGGTACAGTCTCAACTGTAGCATGGCAAGGCTGTTGAGCCTCATGGAATTTGCGGATGTTTACGTAGGCTTTATCAATAGCTTCCTTAAGCTCAGGATCGATATTTGAACAAGCCTTAGCAATCTCATCTGCAGTAAGCTCAAGCTTTTCATCAGGGCAGCGATCTAAGGTACGAGAGTACTCTTTAAGCGCCTCATCACCACGCTCACGAATGTTCTTAATGATATCGCTGACGATCTCTGATACTTTGCCCTCAGACGCTTGAGCAGGTCGCAGCAAAGTAGCCTTACGCTGGCCCTCATCAAGTGCCTTCCACTCAATAATATCCATTTAACCTCATCCTTCTTGCATCCAAACAAACACTACATGCAGCCGAACAAACACCACTGCAGCCGAACAAACACTACATGCAGCCGCGCTGAATTAAGGCACGGCGTAGAAAGGTTTAGTGCCTATTATTTTGCAAGATGAAAGATGCAGCCATATGACAAAAGCCACGCTGCATCTCAATTAAATCGTTGAACAAATCCTAACAGCTGCCAAAGCATAAGATCGCAGCTGAATCAGTGAAGGTGTAATTAGTCGAGCATCTTCTCGATTGGGACAACCAGAATGGAGGATGCGCCTAACTCTTTGAGGCTTTCCATAGTTTCCCAGAAGAGCTTTTCACGTGATACTACGTGCAGTGCTACACGCTCTTTATCACCTTCAAGTTCAATAATGGATGGGTTTTCAGCACCAGGGAGTAAAGCTGTGATCTCTTTGAGCTTGTCACGTGGTGCATTCATCATGATGTACTTGGACTCTTTTGCAGTCATGACACCCTTAAGACGGGTTAAGATCTTGTCTGCAATAGCCTTTTTCTCAGGGAAGAGTTCTTGGTCACGGCAGATGATAACTGCCTTTGACTCGAAAATAGTCTCAACTTCCTTAAGACCGTTAGCCTGTAAAGTAGCACCAGTGCATACGAGATCGCAGATAGCATCAGCAAGACCTGCACGTGGAGCAACTTCAACAGAACCAGTCAACAGTACGATCTTAAAGTCTACGCCCTTTGCAGATAAAGCACGGCGCAGTAAGAATGGATAGGTAGTGGCAATCTTCTTACCCTGCAGGCACTCAACGCCAGTCCACTCTTCTTCTTGTGGGGTGGCAATGGCCAGACGGCAATCACCATAATTGAGCTCGGTTACTACCTTGTAGCCAGTTGCAAGACCATCAACCTTGCGCTGCATGGAGGTCTCTTCAAGAACATTCTGACCAACAATACCCCAGTCAACTACATGATCCATGACTAAACCAGGGATGTCATCATCGCGGACACGCAGGATATCAATCGGCATGTTCTCAGCATGAGCGAGTAGATGATCGCGGTTTTCGTTAATCTTGATGCCACAGCTCTTAAATAAGCGTTCAGTTTCATCAGTTAAGCGACCTGACTTCTGCATAGCAATACGAAGTCGCTTCTTGCTTTGATCATTTACGTTGCTCATGAAAATCTCCAAAATCCATTCCTCAAGGCCGATTAGGGTAGCTGCAAGAAAACCAAAACAAAAACGTAAGTATCCTGCATTTAACAACGCCCAACTTGAGTTATGGCTCTGTGTCGGTAAAGTAAACTAAAAAAGTGAATCCAAGGCCACGAACCAGCCACCAGCATTTACAAAGTCATAATGAGTAAATGCTTTCAACAAAAACTAGCTGCAGGCTAATAAGGCTAATAACAATTAGCCGTCCATTAACGGACAAATAAGCCTTTCGTGACAATCCTAAGCATTATAGCCTGATTTGGAGCAAGGCTACCCTTAAGCGCACTAAAACTAGGCAAAAACTCATAATAACGCACTTTTTGCCCGAATATAAGGCATTCTAGCCAATACTGTGCATTAACAATAAAAGCATAATCACAACAGCCTAGAAGGTAAAAGCGTCCCAAAAGACTTGTGTATGCCATAGACACAAAAAAGGCAGCCATAAGGCTGCCTTTAAAAAAACTAAAGTAATAAGAGGTGTTTTAGTTTTAGCCTAAGAGGCTTAAGCCAAGCTGAGGACGGGTGTTAGCCTGCATCAGCATGGAGGCGGCTGCCTGCTGAATGATGGACTGCTGGGATAGATTTGCAGATTCTTCAGCAAAATCTGCATCACGAATACGTGAGCGTGCATCAGCTTCATTAGCAGCAACATTAGACTGGTTGCGGATAGATGACTCTAAACGGTTCTGGATCGCGCCAAGATCAGCACGCTGGCCATCAACTACAGCAATCATCTTATCCATATGCTCAATGATCTTTTGAGCGTTGTCTGCAGTGGAGAATGATACCTTCATTTCACCATTAACTAGACCAAAATGCTTGTCACCAGTAGGAGCAGCAGCTGCAATATTATCTTTTAAGCCTGCAGCAGATGCGATCATTGAGAACTGGAAGTTTCTGATATCAAATGAGATGGTATCGCCTTTATTTGAGCCAACCTGCAGAGTTAGTCGACCAGTGGAACCGTTAGCTGCACCTTGCTTAGTGCCTTCGTAAATACCATCAGTTTTTTGATAGCCCTTTAAGATCTTCTTGCCACCGAAAGTAGTTTGATCTGCAATACGGCCAATTTCAGTTGCTAATGCAGTAGCTTCTTTAGCTAAAGCATCGCGATCTTCTTTGGTATTAGTACCGTTTGCTGCCTGCACAGCGAGAGTACGGATTTTCTGAAGCATGCCTGCCATCTCATCCATACCAGCTTCGATGGTCTGAGCTAAAGCAATACCATCTGCCGCGTTACGGTTACCCTGGTTGAGACCGTTGATTTGGGAGGTCAGTCGATCGGCGATCTGGAGGCCTGCTGCATCATCTTTAGCGCTATTAATACGCATACCGCTTGATAAGCGCTGGTATGTGGTAGTGAGCTGGTTCTGGACGTTACCTAAATAGCGCTGGCCCTGAAGAGCTGAATAATTGGTATTTACATATACTGCCATAGTAGTGACTCCTCAGATTAACCTAAAAGGCTCAGACCTAGCTGTGGACGGGTGTTAGCCTGCATCAGCATGGAGGCGGCTGCCTGCTGAATGATGGACTGCTGGGATAGATTTGCAGATTCTTCAGCAAAGTCAGCATCGCGAATACGGCTACGAGCATCAGCTTCATTAGCTGCAACATTAGACTGGTTGCGGATAGATGACTCTAAACGGTTCTGGATCGCGCCCAAATCGGCTCGCATGCCATCAATCTTTGCAATGGCAGTATCCATAAGCGCAATAACGGAGCCAATACCATTTGCAGCTGTTTGATTAGCAAAGTCTGCTTTTGTGAAAGTGACGGTGACTTGGCCGGTTGCGTCGTTAGTGCCAAATACCTTATCTGCACCTGCAGCAATAAGATCACCCACGGCGCCAGTGAGCTTTGAAAACATTGCTGACTGAGCAGTAAACGAAATAGTGTCGCCCTTGTTGGAGCCGACCTGCAGAGTCATGGTGCCATCATCGCCTGCCTTACCAGCAGTACCTTGATTACCTTGACCGCCACCATTACCGTAAATTGAGGTTGCACCAATACCGTTAAGTACATGTTTACCAGCGAAAGTAGTTTGGGTAGCAATACGGTTGATTTCAGTGGCTAAAGCGGAAGCCTCTTTAGACAGTGCTTTACGATCTTCAGCTGTGTTAGTGCCATTAGCTGCTTGTACAGTCAGAGTACGGATCTTCTGGAGCATTCCTGAGATCTCGTCCATGCCGGCTTCTACAGTTTGAGCTAAAGCAATACCGTCAGCAGCGTTACGGTTACCCTGGTTTGATACTGTTAGTTTTATCATAAACGAAATTAAAAAGCATTATACAAAGATGTATATTGCAGCTAAACCATCACTAGGTTGACTCGTATTTTAGTTTCATGATATGCAATACGCAGGAGAACAAACTATGCCTGCAAAAGCTATAACCCCAGAACAAAGAGCAAATGTAATTGACGCTGTGCCAAGACTTATTGAGTTAAGAGAACACAGAGACAAGATTTTAAAAGAGTCAGAAGAAGCTCGTATTGCCAGAAGAAAGTCACGCGTAGAAGGTCAAAAGTTCGCTAGTGGCGAAGTAAAAGAAATTGCGGAAAGAATTGGTGTAA
>NZ_AXWV01000089.1 GCF_000482845.1 Anaerobiospirillum succiniciproducens DSM 6400 | reverse complement strand
CAGATTCCCAAGCCTTACTCACCCGTCCGCCACTCGTCAGCCAAAGAGCAAGCTCTCTGCTGTTACCGTTCGACTTGCATGTATTAGGCCTGCCGCCAGCGTTCAATCTGAGCCATGATCAAACTCTTCACTTTAATGATTCGTTTGAAGTTGTAGCTTTAAACTAAGCTACTAAGTATGTTGGCTAAACTCAAAGTCCTTAACTAAAGAACTCACACAGATTGTCTGTACTTATCAATTTTCAAAGAACTACAAAGCGCTTGGCTTTGTTTACCGAATCGCTTAGTGCGTTTCAGTGATGACGTATTTTAGCGATCCAAAATCTTAGGTCAACACTTTTTTAAAACTTTTTTTAAGCGCGGACTTACTATTCTACTCAAATTCACCTTAAAGACCAGCATATACATCGCATTTTGTGAAGCAAATCACGCTCAAAACTTTTTTCTCTGACCTGCACTTAATATGGTCTTTACAACTTATTTACATGGCCATAAGACCATAAACACATATTCTGATCCTATTAATTTCCATTGCTTATAAGCCAAAATCACCATAGTTAAGATCGCTAGAAGGGACTTTATGGGGCGGCCATATGTGCATTGATCGGATATGTAATCCACTCAAAGCCATATATCTTCGTGTCTTTCAGCCCGTTAACGGGCATCACAACAACGTGGCTATTAGTAGTACGCACTAGGCTGCAGCGATCTTCTTGGCATTGGCGCGATCTGGCTTACCTGTACCAGTTAAAGGCAAGCTCTTCACATAGAGCTTAAGCTTAGGGATGTGGTAGCGATGGAGTTTTGAAAAGAGTGTAGACCATTGTTCATCTGAGATCTCATGCTTAACACCATCTTTGAAGGTATAGAGCAGCACTACGACCTGTCCAAACTTCTCATCGCTCTTTGAGGTAATCATGCATTGCAATTTAGCAAGTGCACTTTGTGCGTCTGCTTTTGCAAAGTCTTCAATGGCTGCATTAAGCTGCTTTTCAACTGTCTCAATCTGTACCTTAACGCCACCTGAGTTAATGACATTATCAAGTCTGCCGATAACCTTGAAATGACCATGCTCATTAAACACCACTACGTCGTTAGTAATTAGTGGCTCGGCGCACACCGACTGAGCATCAATCACTAAACCGCCCTTGTCAGAAAGACTGAGCTTTACTCCCTCAAAAGGCTCATACCAAGAGCTGCCATCATCTTCATAATCGCTAGCATGCTCAGGAACAGAGATTTTCTCTGCATTTGCCACTGAGTCACCATTGCCTGCAGATGATGCCTTGCTTGTGCTCTTATCTAAGCTTACTTGGTTGATACGGCGCAGCGCGATGTGGGAGAGCGTTTCGGTCATGCCGTAAGTGCTCCACACATGATTTGGATAGTCATTGAGGCGAGCGCCTAAATCGGCATCAACCGCACCACCACCAATAATCAGCTCGCGAACTTGGCGGAGTAACTTATCTGAGAGTGGGTCTCTTACACAGTTATAAACCTGCATAGGAATCATGGCCGCAAAAGTTGGCACCACGATATCACTGGCGCTCTTACCTTGAGAGAGCTCTTGTTCATACCAAGCTTGCATTGGATTAGAGCTTGGCTCTGTCACACACAGATTTAAGCGACCAACTAAGGAGCGTACGACCACCATCTTTCCTGCAATATAGGCAAGTGGCATACATAATAAAGCGCCATCACCTGCTTTAAGACCTAAAAATGACAAAGTCATGCATGCAGAGTTCATCATGCGCTCTTTTTCTACCATGAGCTTTTTAGGCGTACCAGTCGAGCCGCTCGTTTGCACCTGCAGAAGATCGCTTGAGTTAAACCACTCCTCTAAGAACTTGGCAACATCGACTAAAAAGCTCTTTTCATCATGCTGCTCAAGCATAGTTTGATGCAGCATAGAGATGGTCTTACCCTCAGGAACTCTACACTGTTCAGCGCTATAAGTAGTGCCGTTAATTGTGATGCTTTGTACCTGACGATCTCTAACAAAATCCATCTTTGCGCCCCGTTCTTTGATACCACCATCATAAAGTGGCCTGAATAAAAGCTAATACGTAATGATTGGCATGCCATTGCAAAAGCAGCGCAGCCTATAGCTCACTTTAACTACAGCTTGCTAAGCTTCGCTTCTTTTGGCCTCATGTATGGCGACTGATAGCGTCGTAGTGATGCTTGCGCAGCTTTCTCTACGGCTGCATAGCCATACGGCAGTGTTTTGTCGATTGCCGCTTGCTGATGTTGATTGCAAGCTTATGCTGGTTGCCGCTTATGTAGGTTGCTGCTTGTGTTGATTGCATGCTTAGGTAGTTTGCTGCTTATGTATACTGCGCTGCTTGAGTCTATGGCGCGACTGACCGTAGCCTTGAGACCAATTACGATCAGTGCTAGTGCCTTATAAGATCTGTTTAGTTAAAGGAGGCGATATGGCTGGCCTCTTTTTGCAAGATCTCACTTAGGTAGTCTGAGTAATTAGCCACTTCATCCATATTAAGATCGCAATTGAGCTTAGCGTCCTTGATGTACATTGGGGTGGCTAAGTTATTGGTATACAAAGCTCCAGTACCTAAACCTTGTGGCATGGATGGATTAAGCATAGCTACCCACTGCGCAATAGCATTAAGTCCAATGGTGGACTCTAAAGCTGAGGTTAACCAGCACTTGATGCCACGTTCTTTGGCGAGAATTAACCACTCTTGAGTGCCCTGAAGACCACCGTGCAAACTTGGCTTAATTACTAAGTATTGAGGTTTGATGGCATCGAGCATGATCTTCTTTTGCTCAAGATCATTAATACCAATCATCTCCTCATCAAGACCAATTGGAATTGGGGTGTTAGCACACAGTTTTGCCATAGCCTCGTATTGTCCAGCCTTAATTGGCTGCTCGATAGAGTGCAAGGTGAATTTGCTTAATTCTTCAAGCTTGGCAGGTGCCTCTTCAGGAGTAAAAGCACCGTTAGCATCTACACGTAGTTCGAGCTCTTGTGGGCTAAATCTTTGACGAATGTAATCGAGCAAAGCAAGTTCTTTATCAAAATCAATAGCTCCAATCTTGAGCTTGATGCATCTAAAGCCTTCTTCAAGCTTGCTCTTAATCCGAGCACCCATGGTCTCAAAGTCGCCCATCCAGATAAGACCATTGATGTAAATGCCTTGTTCATTACGACTAAAAGGACTATCCCAGAGCATCAGATCTGGCCTAATAGCTGAGCTTACTGAACCATAATGAGACGCACCTGCAGCAACAGTTTTGGCGCTAAAGCCTGCTGCAGCTGCAGCTTTATTGGCCTCACTGATGCCAATTAAGCTCTTTAAGTGCGCAATTAAAGTCTCAGCGCCAAACATGGCAGATGGGTAATTTCTAAAAGCGCTTAAATCTGGCTCAAATGCAAGTAACTCGGTAGCTGAGGCGTTATTAGGAATACTTTTAAACAAAGCTGCAAAGAGCTCTTTGAGCTTAGACTCATAAGAGGCGGTACGCTCCTCTTCAGTGTTGCCACCGCAAAGGAAGTCGCAACTTAAATCAGGCAATGGCGCACATTCACCAATAGCCACCTTATCCTCAAATCTAATGGTTGGATACCACACGGTATGAGTGTAGTAAGTTCCACGTGAGGTCATGGCTGGTTCTTTAAACTTAAGGTCGTAGCGGTACAGATCGCCTGATAATTTATAAGACATCACTTCACCCTAGCTAGAAAAACGTGATGACCAAGTATACCGCCAGTTAAGCCAAGCATCGCATCAAGTGCAAATCAAATGCTCAAACTTTTTCACCGCCCATGCGTTTGCCTATCAAAGACCACTTTGAGTAAAACACTATGAACGAGGCTCAGCACTAAAGTACCTGTCTGTGTAGGCACGCCTCTAAGCACTACTAGCAAGCGCTCATACAAAACCGCATCTGTAAAACCAGGCGCTAGTAGTTATATTTGCCCCAAAACACAAAGTGCGTCCGAAGACGCACCTGTTTATTTATCTTAAGTCAGACTACCAAGATCTAGAAAATCTATGATACGTCTAGGCTTAAGCTTGCATGATCACATGCTACAAAGGAATCATGCTGAGTACACTAATCTGTATGAGCATGAGTGCCTTAGCTTAGGATGATATTTTTAAGGGAACTTAGGGTACTTAGACCAATCTGGCTTACGCTTCTCTAAGAATGCCTTGCCACCCTCTTGAGCCTCTTCGGTCATGTAGTAGAGCATGGTAGCGTCACCAGCAAGCTCCTGAATACCTGCCTGACCATCAAGCTCAGCGTTCAGACCAGCCTTGATCATACGCAGTGCCAGAGGGCTGTGTAACATCATGGTCTTGGCCCACTCAACAACCTCATCTTCAAGCTTGTCCAATGGAACTACCTTGTTAACTAAGCCCATCTCTAATGCTTCTTGAGCATTGTACTGACGGCACATGAACCAGATCTCACGAGCCTTCTTTTGGCCAACGCAACGAGCTAAGTATGAAGAACCGAAGCCGGCATCAAAGCTACCAACACGTGGACCAGTCTGACCAAAGATAGCATTCTCAGATGCAATAGAGAGATCGCAAACTACGTGCAGTACGTGACCACCACCAATTGCAAAGCCGTTAACCATAGCGATAACTGGCTTTGGCATGGAGCGAATTTGCTTTTGCACATCTAAAACGTTAAGACGTGGTACGCCATCCTTGCCCACATAGCCGCCATGACCCTTAACGTTCATGTCACCACCAGAGCAGAATGCCTTGTCACCAGCACCGGTTAACACGATCACGTTAATGTCCTGGCACTCACGGCAGTAGTACAGAGCATCGGAGATCTCAGTGGTAGTGGTAGGAGTGAAAGCATTGCGGTAACGAGGACGATTAATGGTGATCTTGGCGATACCCTCAAAGAACTCGAACAAAATGTCCTCATACTCTTTGATGGTCTTCCATTCTCTCTTTTCAGACATATCAATATTCTCTAATGAATAAAATGAAATTCTTATTCCTAAGGTGGTGCTTATAAATAAGAAAAGGAGGTGCTTATAAATAAGCCAATGCACACAAAGTGCAAAAACACATTATTGAGCTTAGGAAATAAACATTCTTAACTTAGCTAACTTTTAAGCATTGCTCTAGTAGCGGCTTATTTGAGCAACCAATCACAACGCATTTAGCTACTCAACTTTGAAAAGGTAAGTTAGCTTGTCTAGACCTTGTCGGTAGTATTTAGCGACCTAATGGTGGTAGCTATCTTAGATAACCTGTTGCACTTGAAGTGCTTAACCATTAGTCAAAGTTTTGTAACCTGTTAATTTGCCTGATCATTTGTATATCACGTTGTATGCTTTGGAGCTCTCGCACAATATGTGCACCAAGATCATATTGCGTTGTCTCTTTGCACTCAGATAAACACTCCTTGAGCATTGCAGCATCGCTTTGAGCTTCAGTAATTACTTCTACAAACTGCGGTGCTTTCAGTTTTGATTTAGAACAAATAGCGTTAATAGCTTTGTTCAAAGAGGTAGTATTTTTGGCTAAATGATATGTAAAGCCACGGCTTTCAGCCCATGCTTGAGCATTGGTCTTATGTTGCGCAGTAACGTACTTCTTTTCTTTATCAGACAGCTTAAGACCAGGAAGAGCATGGAAAATCTCGCCACCGCCATTGTTCAGAAGAACAATACGTACGTTATTGCCAACATAGTCATTCCATAGTGCATTCATATCGTAGAAGAAGCTAAGATCGCCAATTACGATAAAGTTAAGCTTATCTGATGCTGCAGCATAGCCAATGGCTGTAGATAATGATCCCTCGATACCGTTAACGCCTCGATTAGACATCACTTTAATGCGCTTATCAATAACGTCCTCCTCAAAAGGATTATTGAATAATTGCGCATAACGTACAGTAGAGCTGTTTGCCAAATGCACAATGCTTTTTGCAGGAATCTGTTCTAACAATAGTTGCATAGCCTGCATGTGTGAGTAACTGAAATCAGGCTTATCCATAACATGTGTGCAGACTGACATTGAGGCAGTGTACATCATCTGATCTATAATGTTATCTCCATCCAAGTCCAAGGAGTCAATCTCTTCGTGTTTTACTGGATCTAGCCTTTTACCTAGATAAATTTCATGAGCAATGCCTTCAATTGCGCAAGCACGAGTCAGTATGTCTAGGAAATTTGCTGGATCCATTTCAACAACTGTAGTCAAACTCTTAAAGAGATCGATTACTTCACCACCTGCACTTACATGGATGTGGTAAGGTGGATTAGAAGCTCGTAAAAACTTCTTGAGTTGCTTAGAAATAATGTGACCACCAATAGTGATAACTAGTTCTGGACAAGTATCAATAGCGGTGCCAGGAAATTCCTCTAAATACTCACCGTCCTCAGTGAGGCAGTTTGCGATCATCATATCCGGCATGCTTATGGTGTCCATTTTTCTAGGCATGTTAGCTATGCTTTCACACATGATTGCTGTTTGTCTTTCAAGCCAGCCCAATGGTCCAGTAAGCTCAACTTTTCTATCAAAGGTTTTAATGCCGTCAACAGACTGACCAACTACCAGCATGATGCGCTCAAACTTATTAATAGTTTTCGCAAGATGAACTGCATTGTTATCAAACAATGACAGATTAGGATCATCAACTTCAATGTCAAAAGCTTGAGGGCCTTTTTCAAAGTTCTCAATGTACTTGAAGTTTTCAAGATTAAAGCGAGTAATTACGCGCTCATCAGGTAAGTCTGGAGTAGAAAACTCAAAGAAAGGATCAGAGATCGGCACATTGATATGCACTGGGCCTAAGCCATGATGATTAAGAGATAGCAGAGCCTCATTGATCATGCGGTTATTAAACCAGCGATCTTCATCAGACTGCACTTCAACTAAGCCTACTGACTTCTTGACTAATGTCTTAAAGACATTTTCTTGTGGCAGAGTTTGGCCGTCCATCTGACCAATCCATGCAGCTGGACGATCTGCAGAAATCACAAGCAGAGGCACATTTTGATAGAAAGCCTCAGAGACGGCAGCATGCAAACCCAAAAGAGCACTGCCAGAGGTAACCACCACAGCAACTGCTTCTTTACAGTCAGTTTGCAAGCTCAGGCCAATAGCAAAGAAACCTGCTGAACGCTCATCGGTGATCGAGTATGTCTCAAAATCAGGACATTGCAAAATCGATTGCACTAAAGGAATGTCACGGCTGCCAGGACACAGAACACATTTTTTAACGCCGTGGCTACGCATCAAGGCCACCAGCTGCAATACGTTTTGCTTATTTGAGTACATGTAGATCTCCGTATAGCTAAACCATGTTTTCACATGGATTGCTTATGCACTGTACTTACAGTGATTAAGTTGATGGTTATGATACGCCATAGCCTCAATAATCTCACATCACACGCATAAAATTGCCAGGAAGAGCGTGTAAATGAGGCTCTAGCTTATAGAGCAAACTAAAGAGCCACGAGTAAGACTCAAACTTTATGCACAAGCTACAGAGTCATGAGTAAGGCTCAAACTTTATGCGCAATCTAAAGAGTCATGAAAAAGGCTAAATCGTAAGCACAATGACAGTTGAGTTCAAATCAAATGGACTAAGAGTTCTTGAGAGCATCCTGATAGCGATCGTCATTAACTGCAGATAAGATGGTGGCTACCTTGTTAGAACCCTCTTTAAACTCTGAGTTAAGGTCAGACTGACGTAAAATGCCGCCGCCAATGTAGCAAGAGGCAATGGTCTTACTTTGACAAGTATCATCTTTACTTAGCTGCATGCAGCGTAAGTTTACGTACAAGGCACTTTGTCCATCCATATTAAGAGGGCCTAACATGCCGGCATAGTAAGCACGATCATAGCCTTCATTTTCTTGAATGAATTTATATGCCTCAAGCTTTGGCAGTCCACATACTGCAGGTGTCGGATGCAGTGCACCGATAATCTCGCCTAAGCATTGTTGATTGGCAATGCTAAAGGTAAAGTCAGTCTTAAGGTGGCATACAGGGCCAGCAGCTGCACTCTTAGGTCCAGACTTTTCAATACTATCGGAGTAGCGACTTAAGACCTCCTCAATATAGGAAGTTACATAGCCTTGCTCTTCGACGTCTTTAGCTGACCAATCGCTTAATGATGGAATAGCGATAGCTACGTCTTGGCAATTTAAGCCATACTCAACTAAAGCTGCACTTACCTTGCACTTTGAAGTGCTCTCAGAGCAAGCAGAATTTTCAAGACCAAGCTTTTGCCTTAGCTCCTCGCGATAGCATGCTAAGTTCATGGTTCCGGCTAAGGACATGGTTCTAAACTCACGGCCATCGCCTTTAAGAAGGATTTCAGGTGTTGCACCAAACCAAGTGCCAGTTGGCTCAGAATTTACTACCGAGACAGTCATATTTGGATATAAGGCACAGGCTTTAGCAAATGATGAGAATAAGCCAAATGGAGCGTAAGCATACTTCTCACAACGTGAGAGCACGAGCTTATCAAAGAGGCGATCTTTAAGAGCACTGCTAAATCTATTGAACACTGCCTCATAACGCTTAAAAACAACGTCATTGTCTTCAACGCGCTCTTTAAAGCAGAGCTTGTCACCCTGAATCGCTGCAGTCTTTGCATCTAACTTAGCATGGCGCTCAAGTAAGTACTCAATAATTTCAGTATCACCATTAAGTGACTCATCGGCGCGGATGACAACCATCGGATTGCGCTCAGAAATGGCAAAAGGAGCCATCAAGAAGCCTGAGGCAGTGCTTAAATCTTTAAAGTCAGTGATGGACTGAACATCGTTGCCACGCTGCACAATCAAACGTGGTTCTTTGCTCTCTGGCAAACGATAAAGCACGAATGGTACTTTGTTTTGCACCAGATCATCTAAGACTTCATCGCAAGCTAATAAAACACGTGGTTCAGCCACATTAACCTCACTAACAGACAATCAAAAGCCTACAAGACGTTACCGTCATGTTGCCTACAAAAAACTATAAGGCCCAGCGCCTCACAGTTGCGGAAAAGGGTAATCCTTAAGTAGCAAAAATACCCAGGCATCACCTAAACCATCAAAAGAGTGGACAAAGCTGCGCTTGACCCTACCACACCAAACTAAGCTTTAAAGCAACACTTAACTACCTGCTTTAGCCTGAGCTGCAGCTATCTTTTGTAAGTGAGCTGAGCCTTCAGTACCAGTCGGACTGATAATGGTGTTTGTCACTCGAGCTGTCGAGATAAGACGACCATCAAGGGCAGTGATATCCACATTAACCACATGAGTTGTCTTACCAACGTGCAAAGCCGTGGCTGTCACCGTAAGCTTTTCACCTAACTTAGCCATCGAAGTGTGGTTGGCACTCACTGCAGAACCTACAGGGTGAGAGCCTTTTGGACATAGCGCAAATGATGCAAGACCAGCAGCTACCTCAGATAAGGCAAGCGAGGTACCGCCATTTAAAATCCAACCAATTGGAGATGGTCTACATAAATGGTGTCCAAGCGTAACCTCCATAGTTACGCCCTCTTGTTTAAAGCGCTTAATGCTAAAGGACAAGAGTTTAGATAAAGAGTCATAGCCTCTATCTTCACTAAGACCAAAGATAGCCTTATCAAGGTCATAGCCTTTAGTGTGCTCATCAAACTCACAATCAGAACTTACGCAACTAAAGTTGCCCATCTCTTGAGCCAATTGAGCATCATCATGCTCATGCTTAAATTGGGAATCGCACATTAAAGCGTCCTGCCATAAAGTCACAATAAACAGCCGCTACCAAGCTAAAGAGAATGTCACGCCACTAAGCATCATCGCCCGCGCCAAAAAACTAGCCACTAACTAGCCTAAAATGGCTTAAAAAACAAAGCATACACAATGCTCAGACGTAGCAAAGCCTCAGCAAAGCTGATAGCCGTTCGATTATAACATGCTGAAATTTTGATACTTTTGCATTGCTCACAAGCTGACAATCTCGATCAACAAACCCTATCTTTATCAGCTATAAATTGCTTATTTAAGCCATTTAAATGCATTGCATCTAAACCAACCCTGCTGTAAACAATTCTGGCTTACATCCCAAATCGACCCTTTATCGCCAAATACAGCTAAGTTGCACACATCACCACTACTAGACTTATCATAAGCATTTAGTTATCAGTCTTTCCCAAACTCTGACAGAAAACCCATGGTAACTGCTTGAGACTAACTTGACTGTTATATTGCCTCTACGGGCATTCCAAACACTTGTAGCAATTTTAAAGAAAATAGATGATTGATTACAGCTTAAGAAAGCTTCTACATCTTTATGAATTTAACTATAGTCCAGTTTTTGACCATACTAGACCCTAAAAACAATAATTCTCAGTACAGTAAAAGCATATGCCTGTTACGTACAAATAGAAACTCAAACTCATCCTTATAATGAAACTTATCTCAAGGAACTAAATTTGTTCTAGATAAATTGATTATCTTTATTTCTACTATCTGACATTAGGGAGTTGCCATAGTAATTAAGAAACAGCCTATTAAACCCATTCAATATGAAAACAGGGTGCTCTAATAGTATGTCTTTTAAGTATGTAATGGTAACGTTCTACGCTAAAGCCAGCTTTTAGAAGAGCTTAATAGCATTGAGCAGCTGGGTCTATAAAAAGATAATTGTCTTTTATATGCCATTCTTAAATTATAGATACACCTCTTCAAGGTCAGTACTATTACGATTTTTTCTCCTATTGCGGGATCTTCCATAATTTTTCTTTCTTTTTTTTCTATTAGGTTTACTTGCCTTAAAAGAGGCTGACGCTGTTTGCTTCTTCTTATCTTTTGAGTCGTGCTGCTTGCTCGAATTTTTATCATCCTTTGGATCTTCTGGAGTTTTTGAATTTATATTATTTCCATTCCTTGATTGAGAATTATTCTGATTACCTGCTTGGCCAGACGGTCTAGTCAATCCGTTACCGTTATTCTGATTACCTGCTTGGTCAGACGGTCTAGTCAATCCATTACAGTTATTCTGATTACCTGCTTGGTCAGACGGTCTAGTCAATCCGTTACCGTTATTCTGATTACCTGTTTGGTCAGACGGTCTAGTCAATCCGTTACCGTTATTCTGATTATCAGTAGGAGCAAAGGGGTTAGAACACCGATTTGCGGAAGTCTTGTTTTCAGAAGTGGCAAAAGGGTCAGACCATATATCATTGTTATTTAAATTTCCTGAATGGCTTATCTCATCATAATTAGCCTGATAGCTCCTTTGATTTGCTGGATAGCTATTCTGTCCATAATTAGCCTGATAGCTCCTTTGATTTGTTGGATAGCTATTCTGTCCATAGTTAGCATGATAGCCACTTTGATTAGCCGGATAGCTATTCTGTCCATAGTTAGCATGATAGCCACCTTGATTGCCTAAATATCTATTCTGACTATAGTTAGGCGAATAGCCTCTTTGATTAGCCGGATATCTATTCTGTCCATAGTTAGCCTGATAGCCACCTTGATTGCCTAAATATCTATTCTGACTATAGTTAGGCGAATAGCCTCTTTGATTGCCTAAATATCTATTATTCCCATAGCAAGGAGGAGCATTTAAATAACAATTCTCACCAGATTGAATTGCGTTATCTATGAACCTAATCTGACCTGCAGCAAAGACCTTGCTAACAAACTTGTAGCCACGACCAGAGGTCATTCCTGGAGGGATAAAGTCGGCCTCGGTTGGAATCGCAACAACAATTATTGCAAATTCGATTGCGATACACCTGTTATCATTTTGAGCGATAAAGAAATCAGGATCTGTCATTGAAATATTTTCAACATGAATATTTTGACAGGTAAAATTTATTTTATGTTTACCATTATTATTTCTGTAAATATAAATATTATTTACCTTAATCAATGACTCCGAAGGCGTCGCCTGTGCTTTGTGATATTCGTACTCATCATCAGTTAAGTAAGCACGAATAGTATTCCAAAAGCCATGGTAGCCATAGTTATCATAAATTCTATCTAGCTCTGATGCTGGAACTGAACTAACCTTGCGACATGAGAAATTATCTATTGCCCAATTTTCAACCTGGATCCCTAGCGGCACAGGATGCCCGACAAATTCAATTATATCTAATGGATTAGCATTATTAATTTCAGGCCACTGTACTGATCCAGCCACAAAATCATCTCTAACAATACGAATCCATTTGGATGGATTATCTAAATCAATTCCTCCTGGGCACAGCCCTCCTTTCTTGCAGCTTACTGCAAGTAGCAAAACACGCTTTTTTACTTGCATTACAAGTTGCCTCCAAACTTAATATCATCAGAGAACTTCTCTAACAGAAGGTTACTCAGTACACGGCGATGACATTTTTCATTTGTTGGTTCAGAGCATAGCAGTACAACATTTTCGTACTTGCCAAACTCATCCACGAAATTTGAAATTTTGGATTTACTCTCAAGCTGTTCAATATAGGCTGTCTCAAAAAGCTTATAGTCCTTATGCATTGGACTGTCCTTTTCTCTAACCTCTTTCAAAAGCTCTTTTGTAGGTGCTAAATCGGTTCTGTGGCAGTATTTACAACCGTCAGATAGCTCAGATAAGAAGTAAGGAAGGTCCTTTTCAAAAGCAAAACGTGACAGCTGACCATTAGGATTGAGTCGTACATCAACTAAACAATCGATCTTATTGTTCTTTAAAATGCCAAAGAACTCTTGGGCGGTTTTCTGTGTAAAACCAATATTAAATAACTTAATCATAATTATTTAAATTTCCTTTTTTCCAGCCGTGGCGTAAATTCCAAAACCTATCACAGTAATCATTAAGCTTTTCTTGTTGAGTCTCGCCGTAGTAATTATCTAGCACGGAATCTCCAAATAATGACGGTGTTAAAATTTCATCTTTATTGATCTTGAGATTTTTGCAGACATATTTTTCAAGCTCACTATCTAACTGAGACTGGGTAATGAGTTCACTCTTACCTTGTCTCATTACAATATGTCTAACCTCAAGCCAGTCACTAAATTTATTATGTAGAGCCTTGCCAATTAAAAAATAGCGATGGCAATCCATTGGTTGTTTTTCACTACACATTAAGCACAACGTAAAGCCCTTTTCGTAAGCCACCTCTACGCGCTTGAGACCGCTCACAAAAAATTCATCATATCTAAATTTATTAAAATCTACGATCTCATCGGAGCCTTGTAACTCAGTCTTTTCTGGGCGATTGCTTTTGGCTATAGGAAAAACTTCATTTTCAAAAAACACCTCACAAGCCGGAGAGAAAACATCTTGATCTACTTGTGCCTTTGCACCAAGCTCTGGCATGTGCACATATGGAATACCATACTCTTTACCTTTAAGCTTCAAAGAATCTGCGTTGGCATTACGAAATTGGCCTGAGTACGGTACAGATCGAACATCACAAAGATAGTTAACCTGATACTCTTTCAATGTTGCAAATAATCGATCTATATCTAGATTATTAGATCGATCTATATCTAGACCATTAGTGCGCATAAATGACGTATAGCCTATGGTGTACAAGTATTGTTTATCCATTTAATCTTTCTCTTAAATTTGTTGAGGCAACCAATTTATGCAAATTAGCTTGATCAGGTAATCCTGAATTTTTCTAAATTTCGTACAAAGACATCAAAGATATTACCTAAAATATTCTTTCGTGCCAGAAGAGATTCATTCGATTCAACCTCTAAAACGGATAGACATCTTTCCATTGCTACATTACAGTTAATGATGCCGTGTGCATCTGCTATAACACCAGTTACTGGATATCAGTTTGCGCTAGTATAGCTGCCTCTCTTTCAAGAGTTTTGTTGTTCTTTCTGCCTTTAGGACGCCCACGGCCACGCTTTACTGCTACAAGCCCAATGGATTGTTTGAAGGCCTCTCTTTCAAGAGTCTTGTTGTTTTTCCTACCTTTAGGACGACCTGGACCATGCTTAACT
>NZ_AXWV01000088.1 GCF_000482845.1 Anaerobiospirillum succiniciproducens DSM 6400 | reverse complement strand
AATACGAGTCAACCTAGTGATGGTTTAGCTGCAATATACATCTTTGTATAATGCTTTTTAATTTCGTTTATGATAAAACTAACAGTATCAAATCAAGGTAACCGTAATGCCTCTGATGGTATTGCTCTGGCTCAAACAGCTGAATCTAGCATGGATGAAATGGCCTCCATGCTGCAAAAAATCCGTACCTTAGCAGTACAAGCAAGCAACGGCACCAATACCGCTGAGGATCGAGCTGCGTTATCAAAAGAGGCCGCCTCTCTAGCTAATGAGATCAGTCGTATTGCTAAACAGACTAGCTATGGCGGTAAGACTATTCTCAATGGCGTTCAAGGCGATAAGTCATTAGTAGCTCAAGGTAATGGCACTGCAGGCGATGCACAAAACATCACTTTGCAAGTAGGAGCGAATGCAGGAGACACTATCAGCTTTAAGCTAGAGAACATGCAATTCTCTGTTGTTGGCGTAAGAGCTGATAAGGACTTTGCTAAAAATTACGTTGGCAACGATAAAGTATTGACCATTGATAAGGACGGCAATATTACCTTCCAATTTTCTAAAGCCGATCCATCAGATGTCATCAGTATTATGGACAGTATGATTAATGAGGTAGATTCACAGCGTGCTAGCCTTGGTGCAACGGCAAACCGCCTTGAGTCATCTGTTCGTAATCAATCCAATGTATCAGCTAACATGGCCGATGCTCGTAGCCGCATTCGTGATGCAGATTTTGCTGAAGAGGCTGCCAACCTCACTCGCCAAAACATCATCTTACAAGCAGCTATGACCATGCTCATGCAGGCCAATCAGCGCCCTCAGCTTGGCTTACAATTACTCATGCGCTAATTTACTCATAAATAATGGGCCAGGCCCCAGCAACTAAATAATGCCTCAAAACAGCAACTAAATAAGGGATCAACTCCAACAACATTGGAGGCCTCTTAGTTAAGAGATAGCCTTAAGGTGGCATAGCTTTTTGCAAAAGAAAAAGGACTCAATCCTTTAGTGGAGAGAGTCCTTTTTCTTTTTTATCACATCAGTGGAAAATCGCTGATGCTATAACTTAGTAGTAAACCGATGGCATGGCGGAGCGGTTGAGTGCCTCATCAAGGCCTAATTCTTTTTTGGCAACGGAGTAGGCCTTAAATAACTCATCCTTACTGATCATGCCACAGGCACCAAACATCAAATATGAGGCACCATCAAAGTAAGTAACTAAACCGGCACAAGGTGCGTTATCTACATAGTTAAAGCTAAAGCCACGACGAGAAATCTGCGCGGTAAGACCCCAGCCAGAGTAAGAGTCCATAACATTTTGTGCATAGGACTTAGTAGTGCTTAGATGAGCTGCTGCTGGCATGACACGAATAAATGCCTTAGCACTGCCATCATTCTTAACTACAGTGACTAAACGATCTTTCTTAGTGTGATGGATACTAAAACTAGGCAGTAACTTACCTAAAGCAGCACTTGAGCTATTGCCGATAGTTACGGTTGATGGAGATGGTGCAGCATGGGACACACTAGTAAAAGCAAATGATATCGCTACGATGGCAACGGCGCTTTTAATGTAGCTTAAGACCTTTAATCTTGATGTACCTGCTTTTACCTTGTTCATAGAAAACTCCATAAAAATCGTGAGCATAAGTATATAGGCTTTTTACGCACCTGAAAACATTAGGCCCTTTATCCTGTGCCTCACACAGTGCAGATGTCATGCCCACTCATATGCCTGAACCTGTTTTATGTAGTCAACTGCTACGCTCAGCTACTGAGCCTGAGAGGTGCGCAACAAAAGCCTTGTGCTGTCTATGATAAAATCTTTTAATTCGACACTAAGCATTGCATCTTTCTAGAGCTCTGTGCTGATCTAAACACAAGGATATTCTCACTACCCATAACAGTTAAATGTTAATGTACATTACTTATGGGGCTTTGGATGTAGCTAGATGCTTGCGTCACTTAATAGCACGACCACTTTCTTTATGTAGAGGTCGCAACTAACAGCCCAATACCTAGGACTAGTTATGCTTCACTTTTTACCCGCACCAATCCTCTTTGTAATCAACTTCGTCTGGTTATCAATTGGTACAACACTGATATCCATTCCAGTGCTGCTAATGGCATTTATTAAGCTCATTTTGCCAATTCGTCCAGTACTCAAAGTGGTGGATGTGGTTAATCAGCTCGCGTTCAAGTGCTTTTGCCTGAACAATGCTTTCTTAATTCGTCTTACCAACAAAGCTGATTGGGATATACAAGGCTTTGAGAATATTAAGATCAACGGCTCATGCATCATTATCTCTAATCATGTAACTTGGGCTGACATCGTGCTGTTATGCCACTTATACCGTGGTCGTATCCCAATTACCAAGTTCTTCTTAAAGCAATCCTTAATCTGGATTCCTGTGATTGGCCAGGTTTGCTACGCCGTTGGTATGCCTTTTTTACGCCGTTATAGCCGTGCCAAGATCTTAAAGAATCCAAAGCTTAAGAACAAAGATGTCAATGCTACCCGTAAAGCCTGCAAGAGCTTAGTTAATTACCCATCAAGCTTAGTTAACTTTGTAGAGGGTACTCGCTTTACTGAGGCTAAGGCAGTTGCACAAAAGACCCCTTACCAAAACCTGATGCCACCAAAGGCTACCTCTCTTGCTGTTGCCTTAGGCATCATCGGCAATAACATCGACTGCATCTTAAACACCACCTTGGTTTACCCTGACAACAAACCAGGTACCAATATCTTCATGTCGCTGTTATGTGGTCGTCTGCACAAGTTTGCAGCTCGTGTTGAAGTTATTAGCAAAGAAGAAATTCAAGAGCATCTTATTGGCGACTACCTCAACGATAAGCAATTTAAGCGCAACTTTAACACTAAGCTCCGCGCTATTTGGCAAGTGAAGGATGAGAGCATCGCTGCCATTAAGGGCATTGATTATGTGCCTCGTGATATCGTCGCAGCAACTGGCCAAGAAAGTGCCGCAACAGGACCTGATAGCGCTGCAACAGGCCAAGACAGTGCCGCAGCAGGACCAGATAGCGCTGCAACAGGCCAAGAAAGTGCCTCAGTAAGCCTAGAAGGCGCTGCTCCAAGCTCAGAGTCCTCACAGACAAACGTAGATACACAATCTACAGATGTAATGCGCTAAGCAGCGTCTTTGATAGCGCACCGAGCGCTACAAGCTCACAGCAAGAGGCAAATACTATCGACAAGTGCAGCTATAATCAGGAGACCAAGGTCTCATTGGCTATGGTTTAGCTTGAGTCTGTGCTTGCATATAAAAAGGTCGCATAATGCGACCTTTTTTGTATCTTGGAGTGCAGCTTAATTTAGCTAAAACTACTTAGCCACGGCACTCTTGGCATCTTTTACGCCATCTTTTTCAAGCAGATAGCCAATGAGATTGAATAAATCCTTTTCGTCTTGAACAGACTCCATGGTAACTAAATACTTACCATTGATGAGGATCTCAGGCACTGCATCGATATTGATGTCTTTAGCCCACTTATCAAACTTGGCAACAGCACCCATTACTGGGAATGAAATGTACTCTTTTTCGTACTTAGTCTTTGCAATGCCTACAGTTGCCATAAAGTCAGCCATTTCAGCGTGACTCATAGGAATCTTGCCGTCAGTATGCATGCTCTTGAAGAGCTCTTTAACAAAGACATCTTCCATGCCTAAGTTTTTAGCCACTACTAAGGCTCTTTGAGACTCTGGGCCCATTGGACCACCGAGCATAGCTACAGGATTACGAACAAACTCTGCATTTGGATAAGCCTTTTCGAGGTTGTCAAAGGTCTCTTGCAGTGAGAAACAGTGGCCGCACCAGAAAGAAAAGAACTCTCTGATTTCTTTAACCTCTGTAAGCTTCTCAGCACGAACTTGATAGTTAACACCCTCTTTGTACTTAGCGTCAGCGGCTACAGCTGTATTTAAGATAGAAATAGCAGTTACTGCTGCAAAACCGATGGCTAATAACTTCTTAAACATAAGATCTCCGAAATATCGTACAGAGCACGACACAAAACTTATAGCGCCATACTACTATGCAAAGCTTAGCGACGTATTAGTACAAATCATTTTAACCATCAGTACAGGCAAACTAATATTGCCCCTGTCGCCTAGGTGAGTAACCCAAACTACACAGCTCAACTTAGGCCGTCGCTAGTTCGTTAAAAGCTGATTGTAGCATGCACTTAACTCATGTGAGCAACTGACAATAATTGAAAGTTTGCAAGTAACAATTCTAGAGACCCACCATAGATATTTGAAGTTATCAAAGTATTCATGCGGCTATTGTCGTTGCTTTTGAGCTCGTGACAGAAACCATCTAGAGAATAGCTCGTGACAGAGACCATGTATAGAATGGCTGGTGCAACTAGGTGATAGCAAAGAGAGCAAAGCTCTAACTAAAATGTGCAAATAACTGATGCATACAAGACTTGCTGTGGATGGTGAAGTTGCGTCCTTTGAATGTATGCTTTGAGCGTGTTGGTGTAGTGGCATACCATCAAAAGACGTGAGCGGTATGCCAAAGAAGTGGTAAGCGTGGATATTGCGCTTAGTTAGTATTTGAGGAGTGATCCCAAATTGAGACCTTGTCGCGCAGACGACGTACGCTACGACGTTGACGGCGCATGCCTGCTGAAAGAATGAAGCTTAATGCTCTTACTAAAGTATTAGAGTGGGCTGCTAAACGACATAAGACGAAAATGCGCTTCACCTTAGCTCGAGTAAGGCGGTAGTCACATTGAGGATTCATTGGATCACGTGAAACCTGGCGCAGCAGCAAGAGGGCCATGCATACATTAGTCAGACAGAACATACGGCTGCCGGAGCTGTCTTTTACTGGCAAAGCACAGATGAAGTTAATGGCGTCATCTAAATGGCCTTGAGTTAACGCCACGTACTCTAAGACATCTTGTTCATCTTTAACTGGCAAGAATAAGGCACCACGCTGAGCATCTTTAGCACGATCACGCAGAATATTAATGAGCTGCAGCCCCTCGCCAAAAGACACCGCCAGCTCCATAAGCTCATTCTTATTAACATCACGATTGTACAGAGCAAACAGCTCAGCGAGCATTTCACCAATCACGCCTGCAACGAAGTAGCAGTAATTATCTACATCATCGAGGTTACAAATGCCCTTCTCATCCTCGTCTAAAGTCTTTCTTAAATTGCTAGCCATACCATGTGCAAGGATAGCAACCGCGTGACACACTATCTCTTTGATATCGTCATCATAGGTTTCAAGCAGATTAACTGCTTTATCCATATCATGCAGTAAAGCTACATACTCTGCATTAGAGCCATCAGAGCACAGTTCTAAAGCTTTCTCTTTGAGTCTAAAGAGCACATCTTTATCGGCAAAGTCGTCGCCAGCAAGGAAAGAGATATCAGATAGCCAAGTGATCTTATCTACTGTATTGGCCTTGGCATCATCCTCAACTGTATCGACAATGCGGCACAGCAAGTACGCAAGGCTTACGCAGTCCTTTAATGGACCACTCATCAGCGGAATAGTAATGGCAAAAGAGCGAGAGACCTTATTGAGGTGGTCATACAGAGACTCTGTAGACATTGGCTCTTCGCTAAAAGAGACCTGAGTAGCGTTGTTAATAACTACTTCAGATGGGTTTAAAGGCTTACAAGGAGGAGGTTTCGTGTCCATACAGCAATTTAACCGTTCGCCGCTCTAAGCTTATGTAGCATTGTTTTAAATCATGCACGCATTAAGTTTTTAACACTGAGTCATGCTCTGCATGATGAAAATAGACAATGTATCTTATGTCTACAGCCCCCGTCATTAGCAGTGGCTTAAGCTTAATCGTGTACGAAACTAAGCAATAGCGCTGTAGGCAACATCTATATGATGTAGATGAGGCTGCAGCTAAGATGCATTCTTGGCGTCTACAAGAAGCTTAATCTCAACAGTTTGTACAGCGGCAAAAGCTCAACTTACAAGATCACCGCCATTAAGAGAGTTTCTTTAGAAGATGATCAACACAGCTATGCATGAAATAGCTTAGTGCGCAAATTTCAGACATAGGTATCAATCATTATATGACCATTTCATGCCATCGTGCAATTATGTGAAAAGTGCTATGAATAAATGTGATTTATACCATGCAAACGGCCTAAATAAGCAATCTAGCTTTACAGTTGGCGACTAGGATCCTAGTTGTCAATTAGGTAGTATTTACACGCGTACTTTTTATACTATTACTACTAACTTGTATACAAGCAATAAGCTATATTCCATATGAGGTCAAGCTTGTATACAAGTTTGCTCTTTGCATTTCTTGCTGGTCAATGAGATCATTTGGGGCATTTTTGTGTAACGCTCACCAGGCCATCCTAGCAAGTTGATAATATTCACGTTATTTGATTTGGATCTCATTTATTTGCACTTAAATAAAAACCCCGATTTAAACGGGATTTTCAAATTGACTTACTTCACACTTTGGCGTGCCTAATACAAACACAGTGAGAAAAAGGCCTTAAAGCTTTTTCAATTGATAAATACTTTCAACTAAAGATCATTTGCTTTCTATTAGTATTGAGCGCGAGTCAGTTGCTCCCTGTTTTTACGGAGATTGTCACCTATGTGGATTCAAAACTACGATCCAGCCGGCAACATCTGGTTGTCCGCTCTGGTCGCAGCATTACCTATCATTTGCTTCTTGCTCTGTCTGGTTGTCTTTAAGCTTAAGGGCTATCAGGCTGGTTTTATCACCGTTGTATTAGCTGCTGCTGTAGCCTTCTTCTTCTATGGCATGCCAGTACAGTTAATCGGTGCATCCTTTGTACAAGGTTACACCAATGGTATGTGGCCAATCGCTTGGATTATTATCGCAGCTATCTTCTTATACAAGCTGTCTGTTAAGTCCGGCTCTTTCGAAGTTATCAAGCAGTCTGTTATTAGCATTACCCCTGATCACCGTATTCAGGTTCTGCTCATCGGCTTCTGCTTTGGTTCCTTCCTCGAGGGTGCTATCGGTTTCGGCGGTCCTGTTGCTATTACTGCTGCTCTGTTAGTAGGCCTCGGCCTTAAGCCAATGTACGCAGCTGGTCTGTGCCTCATTGCTAACACCGCTCCTGTAGCTTTCGGTGCTGTTGGTATTCCAATCACCGCTATGACCGACCTCGTTGGTGTTGATGCAAACTCTGTTTCTGCAATGACCGGTCGTTTACTCGTACCTCTTTCATTCACCGTTCCATTCTTCATCGTATTCTTAATGGACGGCATCAAGGGTGTTCGTGAGACCTTCCCTGCAGTACTTGTAACTTCTACCTCTTTCGTAGTTACTCAGTACTTCACCTCTAACCACATTGGTCCTCAGTTACCTGATATTACTTCTGCTGTTGTTGCTTTAGTATGTACCACTCTCTTCTTAAGAGCATGGCAGCCAAAGAACATCTTCCGTTTAGACGGTGAGACCAACTTCACTAGTGAGAGCTCTTTAGACTTCAAGACAGTATTCCGTGCTTGGACTCCATTCTTACTCCTGATCGTTCTCATCATCATCTGGACCAACCCACTGTTCTTAAGCCTCTTTGGTAAGGGTTCTGCTCTTGAGTTCACTCAGGTAACCGTACAGTTCAACGCTACTGTTGGTTCTATTAAGTCACCTGACGTATTAGACTCAACCATTCTGCACGATGTTAAGGTTGCTCAGGTTGTGAACCTCATCGCTTTCCAGGCTGGTACCGCTATCTTTATCGCAGCTCTGCTCACCATCGCATTCCTGCGCATTAAGACTGACGACGCCATGGAGTGCTTCTGGGACACCTTAAAGGAGATGGCAATCCCAATCATCACCATCGGTCTGGTTGTAGCATTCGCCTTCATCGCTAAGAACTCCGGTATGTCTACCACCTTAGGTCTTGCATTTGCAAGCACTGGTAGCGCCTTTGCATTCTTCTCCCCAATCATCGGTTGGATTGGTGTATTCCTCACTGGTTCTGACACTTCTTCTAACCTGCTCTTCGGTATTCTCCAGCAGGCTTCTGCTAAGACCTTAGGTATTGGTGAGGCTCTGTTCTTAGCCGCTAACTCCTTAGGTGGTGTAGTAGGTAAGATGATTTCTCCACAGTCCATCGCCATTGCTTGCGCAGCTGTAGGCTTAGTTGGCAAGGAGTCTGAACTGTTTAAGTTCACCTTAAAGTACTCTGTAGCCTTCATCCTCCTCGTAGCAACCTGGGTTCTGTGTGTTGCATTCTTCCTCCCATGGATGATTCCAGAGTCTGTACCACTTGCTCACTAATTAGAGTTTAGTGATCAAAAGTTGCCCCTACTATGAAGCTAGGGGCAGCTTAAGATTAAGCAAACCTGGCAACTTACTAGCTATCTTGTTAAGTTGCCAGTTTGCATTACAAGCCTTAAAAAGACTTGTTATCTCACCTCAAAAGATTTCTTGCACATTGCTAGCTGCTAAAACAGCAACGAACTCAATTGGCTAAAAGCTAATACCCATTGCAACTAGCATCTGTGCACATACCACTATGTGTATTTGTAACTTTTATCCCGCACTTACTCTAGAGGCTTGGATAAGTTAGGTTTTTCCTTTCTTTTGTTTTCAACCCTTTATGCAAGTACTTGCGGGTTTTTGCTTTTATGCGTACACATGGTGCGTTTTGCAGGATAGGATCTGTCAGCTCCATCCTTTGTACTATAATTAGTTATATCTATTGCCAAGGTCTTAATCAGGGCACAGAGGAGATTTTTGTTGTGCACAGTTACGACCTTAAGCAAAATGAATACTTTGAATCGCTCAAACGTCAGGATGGTATTTACGTATGGAGCATAATGTTAATTTCTTTGCTACCTGTATGGGTTCTACTGCACTGCAAGACAGTGTAATTAGCTCAATTAAGCTCATGCAGATGTATGGCGCAAAGATCACTTTTAAGAAGAAGCAGACCTGTTGTGGACAGCCTGCTTTCAATTCAGGCTATTTCAAAGAAGCAAAAGAAGTTGCTTTTTACAACATGGCCTTATTTGCAGATAACGACTACCCAATCGTGATTCCTGCTGGCTCTTGCGCCGGCATGATGAGCCACGACTACCGTCTTCTCTTCCGTGAGGACTCACAGGATGTACGTGATAGCGTAGAGCGTTTTGCAAGCCGTATTTATGATCAGTCCGAGTACTTAACTGAAGTTTTAAATGCTCAGCTTGAGGATAAGGGCGAGCCTATCAAGGTTACTTTCCACGTCTCTTGCCACTCCTTACGTATTCAAGAGTGCATTCCAGTTCAAAAAGCTCTCATTCGTCAGCTCAAGAATGTCACCTTAGTAGATGTTCCATATGAAGAAGAGTGCTGCGGTTTTGGCGGTACTTTCTCTATTAAAGAGCCTGAGATTTCAAACGCCATGGTCTCTGAGAAGATCAAGCACATCCGTGAAACTGGCTGCTCTATTGTTTTAGCTGGTGATAACGGCTGTATCCTCAACATCAGCGGCGCTTTAGCAAAGCAGGGCATCACTGATATCAAAGTCATGAACATCTATGACTTTATCTACAAGCGTGTGACTGGGGAGAAGTTGTAATGGAACTGGCTAACATCCCTCACAAGACTATCGTTCACGATAAGCTCAATGACTCTCAGATGCGAGAGAACCTGACTAAGGCCATGCACACCCTGCAGGGCAACCGTCTTCACCTCATTGAGAACAAATATGAAGATTGGCAAGGCTTACGTGACAGAGCACGTCAGGTAAAGAATAATGCCTTAATGTCTCTTGCCGATCGTATCGAAGAGTTCGAGAAGAACGCCACTAAGAATGGCATTCAAGTGCACTTTGCCTCCTCTGACAAAGATGCCTGTGAGATCATCTATCAAATTATGAAGCAAAATAATGTTGATAAGATTCTCAAAGGTAAGTCTATGGCATCTGAGGAAATTGGCCTCAATGCATACTTAAAAGAGAAAGGCCTCAAAGCAGTTGAGTCTGACTTAGGTGAGCTCATTTTACAGCTTAACGACGAGCCTCCTGTGCACATCGTGGTTCCAGCTATTCACCGCAACCGCTATGAAGTAGGCCAGATCTTCCACGATAAGTTAGGTGCACCAGTTGAGTCAGATATTGAAAAGCTCAACTCTATTGCACGTAGCCACTTACGTAATCAGTTCCAGACTCTTAAGATGGGTCTGTCTGGTGTTAACTTTGCTATCTCTAAAGAAGGCGCTATTTGGCTGATTGAGAACGAAGGTAACGGTCGTATGTGTACTACCGCTCCTGACATTCATGTTGCCATTTGCGGTATTGAGAAGATCGTTGAGACCTTTGATGATGCAGCTACCTTAGTGCACCTGTTAACTCCATCTGCAACTGGTCAGTTCATCCCAACTTACAACAACATCATCTCTGGTCCTCGTAAGGAAACTGACAAGGACGGTCCTCGTCAGATGCACATTGTGATCTTCGATCACAACCGCACCTCAATGCTCAAGCACAAGCATTTCTATGAGGCGCTGCGCTGCATTCGTTGCGGTGCTTGCATGAACTTCTGCCCTGTTTATGACAAGATCGGTGGCCACTCTTACCGTACCACTTATCCAGGCCCAATTGGTGAGGTTATCTCTCCAAACTTATTCGGTCTTGATAAGACAGGTGACGTGCTCACTTTCTGTTCACAGTGTAGCCGTTGTTCTGAGGTTTGCCCTGAGCGCATTCCTCTTGCTGACCTCATCCGTGAGTTACGCTCTTACAAGGTCGGTCAAGGCGAGGGCAGCATCACCGGTTCTGAGAATGTTAAGGCTAGCTCCTCTGAGCAATTGGTCTTTAGCATGTTTGCCAAGATGGCTACTAGCGGCAACCTGTGGAGATCTTCATTCTCCAAGGCTCACATCATGAACTCTCTGGTTACAACTTTCGGTCCTATGCTACCTGTTGCAAAAGAGTGGGCTGCATTTAAGAAACTGCCTGATGTAACTGGCAATTTCTACAAGAAGGTTCAGGCTATCGAGGGTGTAAAGTATGAATGATGTAATTGCTAGCATCTCTTCGCGCAGCCGTGAAGAGATCTTAAAGAAAGTACGTGCTGGTTACCAAGATCCAGCTTTTTGCCGCAAGGAAACTGAAGATCCTGTTGTTCACATCGTGATGAAAGAAGATCTGATCGAGAACATCAAGGAGAACATGACCAACAACAAGTTTGTGGTACATGATGTCAATGAAGCTGATCTGTACAAGACCATCAATGAGATCACTGCCTCCCGCAATGCTAAGAGCATGGTCTATCCAAAGGACTTAGGTTTAGATTTAGAGAAGATCACCGCCACATCACAGCTGTGCTTTGATCGTCAGATCGAGGATATCCGTGAACAGGTCTTCCACACTGACTTCTCTATTATTAATGCCTTTGCTGGCGTAGCCTCTCATGGTGTTGCATGTGTTCCCTCTACTGAGAATCAGCCACGTATGCTCTCCTTAGTGACACCACTGTGCATTATTCTCTTGAAAAAAGAGCGCGTAGTTAAGTCACTTTCAGAGGCTCTCAAGAAGGTTAAGAGTGAGTTCGATGTCCTGCCAACTAACATTCTGTTCATTGCAGGTCCATCACGTACTTCAGATGTTGAACTTGTTACCGTATTCGGTGTGCACGGCTCAACCTCAGTACACTTAATCCTCTACTAATCCTTTACTTAAAGCTAAGCAGTTACACAAGATATGGATAAGAGCTTTGCCACGTACAAAGTACAGATACTAAATCCATATTGTTTGTGTTTATAAGCTATTGCTTAGCTTATGTATGTGAAATTGCAAGATTACGTACGTATATAGGGTAACTCTCCTATATAGACCATCCGTAATTTGCAAGGCCACCTCTAGGTTTTGCAACTGACCTAAAGCCCGGCTCACGCCGGGCTTTTTTGATCTGAGCATCTAGCAGCTTTTTGCTTTTCCCCTAACAAGAAAAATCACATATAATGCAACTGAAAAAAATGAGCCTGCTTTGAATATATGAAGGGACTGTTTGACAAGATGTGTAAGGCATTGTCATCAGATAGTTCCAAGATGGCAACACTACAGAGCTTTGTAGTTGACCATAATATTTAGCGCACTTTGTTGATGCTCGAAGTAGATTCGGAGGAAAAATGTCTGAAGAAAAGCAAAATAACAACACTACCGACTCTAATGCCGTCCATCCACCAATTGGTAATCTCCTCCTCAGAACCATGACACTGCCTAAGGATACCAATCCTGCAGGTGACATCTTTGGTGGTTGGATCATGTCTCAGCTTGATATTGCTGGTGCGATTTTAGCTCGTGAGATTGCCCATGGCCGTGTCGTTACTGTTGCTGTTGACGCCATGAGCTTCATCCGTCCTGTAGAGGTAGGTGATGTTGTCTGCTGTTATGGTCGCTGCATCAAGGTTGGCCGCACCTCATTAAAGATCAACTTAGAGCTGTGGGTAAAGAAGATTTATGAGTCAGAGGCAGCTCAGCGTAACCTTGTTACCAAGGCTAGCTTTACTTATGTAGCTGTAGATGATGAAGGTCGTCCACGCCCTCTGCCACCACAGGCCCATGTTATTGCTCAAAAGGGCATTGATGCTGGCACTGTGGGTTTATGTGAAGACGGTTCAATCCGCTCTGCAAACTAAAACAACCTCAAAGGACAGCACAAATAAACTCTCTTTACTGTCCTTAATGAAATTAAAAAAGCCGTATCCTCTTTTTGGCAGGGGATACGGCTTTTTTATTTTTTAATCCAGGCTCAATAGGACAAAGTGTCCTTAATGCACTTGGTATATTAATCATGGCACTATCGAGTTTGGAAAACTAGCATTCTTTAGCCAGCAGTGCGGCGTAGTTCGCCGATGTGAGCAAAGATAGTGTCAACAATGAGCTGATACTGCTCAACAGGCAGATTACGATAGCCTTGACGCATTTGCATAATAAGGCCCTGCAGTGATGCCTGTAAGTAAGTTGCTGCAAGCTCAATGTCAGTATCTGGAGGCAGCTGACGATGAACTACTGCGTTGCGAATAGCCTCTTCGATAAGGGCAGCACGAGTCTTTAACAGTTCTTCTAAACGCTCACGAGCTTCAACTTGTGAGTTGTTATGAATAATGCCCTCGAAAATAGACATGATGCTAGAGTTAAAGAAGACACGTGAGTCCTCAGAAAAGTGCATCATACTCCACTGTCTTAAAATGCCCAGAGGATCGCGCTGCTGTTCGTTTGCTGCTGCTCTTAAAGTAGAAACTAACTTGAGCTTCTGAGCCTCATCCTCTAATAAAGCGCTAAGCAGCTCAGTCTTATTCTCAAAGTGCCAGTAAATAGCACCACGAGTTACATCAGCATCGCGAGCAATGTCAGACAAGGAGGTTTTAGCAAAACCGTTAGCGGAAAAAACCTTTGCTGCAGCATCAAGAATGCTTCTTTTTGTCTGAAGAGCCTCAGCATGAGTACGTTTGGACATGTTTACCTCTAAAGTGCCACTGACAGTGATTTGAATGCGATGAAATTATAACATACATTCATGTATGTATGTATCTTGAGAAAATGTTATAATTGGATCACGGTCAAACCAGGCGTTCTACACAAATTTTGCTCATTTGATAGGCAAATTTGTACAAGTCTACAGATAAATTTGTCCTACTTTTAAGAAACAGTTTCTCTGATCGAACTTATAGAGCCTGGATAAAAATGCACTCTGCCTTAAGTCAGGGTAAAAGCATCATGCAGCTTAGATGCCCCTAAAATAGATTACAAACTGTCTATTTATCAGGGTTTCATCTAGGAGACATGGTGCTTTTGTGCTTTTTGAGCAGGCTAATGCATCCAATAGTATCGCATATGACTGTTAAATATAGAAAAACTGAACTTAAGCAAGTTCACCTAGAGTAGGCAAAACCTCTCAACGTTGTGCGTTTTGTAAGTCAAATTTGTACAAGTTAACTAATCTCAAACATAGCATTAGAGCTTGCTTGAGGAGCAAAAGAGCCTTATACGCTGATGGAAATAGCTATCTTTTTAACAAATAGGCGTAATTCTCCACCTATAACTTCAAGAGTTTAGGTGGCGATGTAAGCCTACATGTTTCTAAGATTAATATCATTAGAAAAGTATTCAAAAATGCTTCTGTAAAGAAGCTATTTGATAGCGGCTGCGTGTTTCAGCCGATATGGGTAACT
>NZ_AXWV01000087.1 GCF_000482845.1 Anaerobiospirillum succiniciproducens DSM 6400 | reverse complement strand
GGTTTTCTTGTTTAGACTGCCTTTTGGTCGTCCACGACCTCTTTTAGGAGCATCCTGTACTATAAGGCCTTGTTTCATAGCCTCGATGGTTTTCTTGTTTAGACTGCCTTTAGGTCGTCCTCTGCCTCTTTTTGCGCCGCTATCCTTTGCAGTTTCAATACCATCAGACACTATGGTTTGATGAGCATTGTCTTTTAAGACTGCATAGACGTTATTAGCCTCATGTTGATTGTCTGTGACATTAGTTGATGGTGATTCATTCTTGCTACTTTGCGCTTTTGACTCACGATTCTTTGGAAGTTTAGTTAGTTCTCCAGAAGGGTCATCAACTAAGCCAAGCCTTGCCATAAGTGTAAATGAGGCATTTGATGCAGGCAAAACCCAGTGACCATCATCTATGAAAACGTTAGCCGGGGCATTGACCGCCCTGTAGACATCTCTAAGGTCAGACATTCTAGAGGCAAATGTAGAACCGTCGTTGCCGTATAGCTTATCCATGTCATTCATGGCATTTCTTAACTTGCATGCTATGAGTGTTGCAACAAAGTTAATGAACTCATTACCTATGACAGATTCACGTGACTGAACTCTAGTAATATCGAGGTCTAATGTGTTCTTGTATAAGTCGAATACGGTCTCTAACCACCATCTATTATCGTAATGATTAAGAATATCTAGAGGCGATAAGTCAAGGTCAGACTCAAACACAATCATTCCCATCTTAAGTAGCTTCTTTGAGTACTCTTCACCATCGAAAGTACCATTGTTCTTAAGTCCTTTATGAATCATGCCATTCTGTTCTAACGATGCTCGTGACATATCTCTTATGCTGAAGAGGTACTTACCATTAGGCAAAGATACCTTCTTACAAAGGACATTCACGCCACTAGACAATGTTGCGCATTGTTCATATGAACACAAGTTAAGCTCATCAATCACCTTGGCATTGCGTCTGTACGGTGAGATGTAGTGCAGATCAGGGTATTGTTCAAGGAGATTCCTAATCTTACTTACAGGAAAGCCTTTATCACAGACAAGAACTCCTTTGGTGACGTTGTTGCTCTTAACAAAGTCTCTGAACGCTTTAGAGTCAAGCATGTTGCCTTGGTAAGCTTTTGAGCAAATTACCTCCTGCATATCGTGGCTATATGCATAGATTACAGAGATTTCTTTATGACCTTTAAGGTGTGTCTTAGCAGAATCTCTAGAGAGGTCATTATTACCAGTATCTTGTTTTAGGACACCATCAATAAAGATATTCTGGCTCTCTGCAACATGAGCAAGTCTGTAACCATAGAAATTCTTCTGTGCCTCAATACTCATGCCAAGATGCTGTATAAACTGAGATACCGCGTTCTTTGTGAGTCCCACGCAAGGATAGAAGACCGACAAGAATGAGCCCTGACTTTTTGAAAGGTAACGATTACAAGCTATACCTGGGTCAATTACTCTCAATGAGGAAATGGTCATAATGCGGTTAGCATCTTCAGGATCAAAGCATAAGAGCAAGTCTTGATGTATATCCTTGCACTTGTTTGCTACGAACGCTGGGGCTCCATACTGCATAACTGAGCGAGAGCTTTGTGTTACTCGCTTTATCTCCTCTTGTCTAGGAACATACGCACCATCGATTATGTATCCAATGACTTTGCCATTCCTAGGTCCAGAGTAATGTCCTTTTGAAGTTTTGTACCCCGCCCTTTCTCTAACTAGATAACGCTTAGCACCTTTTGATTTTGAGTCAACAACAACTGTGTTTACAGGTCGGCTAACTGCTCTTACATGCTCTGGCACCATGGTTATAATCCTCATTAAAATTTCGGATAAATAATCAAGGTTTATATTAGCACATGATAGTTCATCTGTAAAGCTAATTGAACTATCTATTTTATCTTAATAAATTTAGCAATTAAAAGCCAGAAAGCGTTATTTTACAGGGTTCTCGTTTTATAGTACTCTATAGATGTTCTAGTTACATAGTTCATGAACTTGGTAAAGTTTTATTAAACACAATAATTTTGAATTTGCTAGGATCTGAAGTCGCACCGTGTAATGTGAATATAAAGGCAGCACAACTAATAAGCTTGAGTCATCTAGCGATGATGTTGCTTTTATTTGTCAAATGCGCGGCTAGTTATGAATTGAATGTTTGCAGTATGCTAAGATTAGCAACAGCATAATTATCACTGGAGTAGATTTATGAGTGACAAGATTGTACATCTGACTGATGATACTTTTGAGGCTGAGGTTCTCAAGTCCGATAAGCCAGTACTGCTCGACTTCTGGGCACCGTGGTGTGGCCCATGCCGTATGGTTGGCCCAATCCTTGATGAGCTTGCCTCTGAGCAGGACGATGTAAAGATCTGCAAGATCAACATCGATGACTACCAGGTCGCTGCAACTAACTACAAGGTTATGTCCATCCCAACTTTATTAGTTATTAAGGGTGGCGAGGTTGTAGGACAGCACATTGGTGCTATTGCTAAGGCAGACCTCAAGGACTTCATCGCAACCTCCTTACGTAAATAATATAGTGGTTGTCTAGATGACAAAAAAGGCGTCGTGCGCAAGCTTGACGCCTTTTTTGTTACTGTGGCGCAATAAGGATCTTATTGATAGAAAATTTTTGTAAGAAGTTCTTGCTAATGGCAGAAATATCTGTATAATAAGCGCCACAAAATCTGTGCGCCACGTCACAGTGGTATATAAGCTGATAGCACAGTCCAGCCCTCCGGCTACATGCCGTGGCTGCGGTACACTCCCTAATTTTGGGAGAATCTTTTAGTTAGACCGTCCTCTTGTTTGATTTCATAGGGAATTGAGCAGGAAGGCATGTGTCTACATGTTCTTTTTATTTTCGGAGTCTGTAATGCAGAACCAAAGAATTCGGATTCGCCTCAAGGCCTACGACCACAGATTAATCGATCATTCGACTGCTGAAATCGTTGAGACTGCTAAGCGCACTGGCGCTCAAGTACGCGGTCCGATCCCGCTCCCAACCCGCAAGGAGCGCTACACTATCCTCATCTCCCCACACGTCAACAAGGATGCTCGTGACCAGTACGAAATTCGTACCCACAAGCGTTTAGTAGACATCGTGGAGCCAACAGAAAAGACTGTAGACGCTTTAATGCGTTTAGACCTTGCTGCTGGTGTTGATGTACAGATTAGCCTTCGCTAGCGTTAGGGGGAATTACAATGTCAATCGGTTTAATTGGCCGCAAGCTTGGAATGACCCGCGTTTTCAACGAGGACGGTAAGTCAGTTCCAGTTACCGTAATCCAGGTTGAGGCTAATCGTGTAACCCAGGTTAAGAATTTAGAGACCGACGGTTACACCGCAATTCAGGTTACTACCGGCGAGCGTAAAGCATCCCGTATGAACAAGGCTGAGACTGGTCACTTTGCTAAGACTGGTGTGGCAGCAGGCCGCGGCTTATGGGAGTTTCGTTTAGAGCCATCCGAGCTTGAGGCTTATCAAGTTGGCTCTGAGATCAAGGTAGACGCTTTAGAAGGTGTTAAGAAGGTAGATGTCACTGGCCAGTCAAAGGGTAAGGGCACTGCTGGTACCGTAAAGCGCTATAACTTCCGCACTCAGGACTTTACTCACGGCAACTCCCGTTCTCACCGTGTTCCTGGTTCTACTGGTCAAAACCAGACTCCAGGCCGTGTGTTCAAGGGTAAGAAGATGGTCGGCCGCATGGGCGGCGAGCGCGTCACTGTTATGTGTCTCGATCTCGTACGTATCGATGCTGAGCGCAACCTGCTCCTCGTAAAGGGCGCTGTTCCAGGTGCCAATAACGGGGATCTGATCGTAAGGCCAAGTGTTAAAGCTTAACCTGAGGTAAAGGAATCATGGAATTAAAGATGATTGGCGCCGGTAAGCCACTGGAGGTATCTGAAAGTGCCTTTGGTCGCGAGTTCAATGAGGCGCTGGTACATCAGGTAGTTGTTGCTTACCTAAGTACCGCTCGTGCCGGAACCAAGGCACAAAAGACCCGCTCTGAGGTATCTGGCGGCGGTAAGAAGCCTTTCCGTCAGAAGGGCACTGGTCGCGCTCGTGCAGGCTCAACTCGTTCTCCACTCTGGCGTGCTGGTGGCACCATTTTCGCTGCTAAGCCACAGGATTGGTCACAGAAGGTCAATCGTAAGATGTACCGTGCTGCTATGAGCAGCATCCTCTCTGAGTTAGTTCGTCAGGACCGTTTAGTTGTCGTTGAGGACTTAAAGTTAGAGGATCACAAGACCAAGACTTTAGTTAACAAGTTAAAGGACCTCGAGTTAAAGCAGGTTCTGATTGTTACTGAGCAGTTTGACGAGAACTTATTCTTAGCCGCTCGTAACCTTTACAAGGTTGAAGTTTGCCAGCCAGGTACTGCTTCATTCAACCCTGTAAATCTCGTAGGCTTCGACAAGGTATTAATTACCGCTGCAGCTCTCAAGAAGGTTGAGGAGGATATCACCAAATGATGCATTCTCGTTTAATGAACATCCTTCGCGCACCTATTATTACTGAGAAGAGCACTCGTGCTATTGAGTTAAATAACACCTTTGTTTTCAAGGTAGTTAAGGATGCTGATAAGCACGAAATCAAGCAGGCTGTTGAGACTATCTTCAACGTGCAGGTGGATAGCGTTCGTACCCTTAACGTAATGGGTAAGAAGCGCCGTTCAGCTCACGGTATCGGCGTTCGTTCCGACTGGAAGAAGGCTTACGTTACCCTGAAAGAAGGCTCAACTATCGACTTTACAGCTCAGGCAGCTGAGAAGGAGAGCAACTAATGGCTATCATTAAGACCAAGCCAACCTCCGCAGGTCGTCGCCACGTTATTCAGATCAAGAATCCTGATCTGTGGAAGGGTGGTCCTTTCCCAGCTCTGACTGTTGAGAAGCGTAAGACTGGTGGTCGTGATAACTACGGTCACATCTCTACCCGTCACATCGGCGGCGGTCACAAGCAGCGTTATCGTTTAATCGACTTCAAGCGTCAGAAAGATGGCGTTGAAGGTCGTGTTGAGCGTATCGAATACGATCCAAACCGTTCAGCTAACATCGCCTTAGTTTTATACACTGATGGCGAGCGTCGTTACATCTTAGCTCCTAAGGGCTTAAAGGCTGGCGACAAGATCATGAGCGGTGAAGGCGCACCTATCAAGGTAGGTAACGCTTTACCAATGCGCAACATCCCAGTTGGTACCAATGTTCACGCAGTTGAGCTGGTTCCAGGTATGGGCGCTCAGTTTGCTCGTTCAGCAGGCACTTTCTGCCAGATCCTCGCTCGTGAGGGTGACTACGTTACCTTACGTATGCGTTCTGGTGAAATGCGTCGCGTACTTGCTAACGGTCGCGCAACTATCGGTGAAGTCGGCAATTCAGAGCACATGCTCCGTCAGTTAGGTAAGGCTGGTGCTAATCGTTGGCGCGGCGTACGTCCTACTGTTCGTGGTATGTCCATGAACCCAATCGACCACCCACACGGTGGTGGTGAGGGCCGCAACAAGGGTATTCAGCCTCGTTCGCCATGGGGTACCCCATGCAAGGGCTTCAAGACCCGTAAGAACAAGCGTACTGACAAGTACATCGTTCGTCACCGTTAATCGTTAGTGAGGAAATAACATGCCACGTTCTTTGAAGAAAGGCCCGTTTATTGACGCGCACTTATTAAAGAAGGTTGAACAGGCTGCCGTTGGTGCAGATAAGAAGCCAATTAAGACTTGGTCTCGCCGTTCAATGATTATTCCTGCCATGATCGGTATGACGATTGCTGTTCACAATGGCCGTCAGCACGTACCTGTTTACGTTTCCGATGAAATGGTAGGTCACAAGCTGGGTGAGTTCGCACCTACCCGCACATTCCGTGGTCACGCTGCTACGGACAAGAAGGGCAAGTAGGAGTAAGGACAATGACTGAAATTAAAGCTGTACATCGCTTTGCTCGTACTTCCGCTCAGAAGGCTCGCTTAGTTGCTGATCAAGTTCGCGGTATGCCAGTTGATCAGGCCTATGACTTATTAAAGTTCAGCCCACGTAAGGCTGCTGCTTTAATTGCTAAGGTTCTCAACTCAGCAATCGCCAATGCAGAAAACAATAACGGTCTGGACTCCAGCAAGTTAGTGATTTCTCGCATCTTAATCGACGAAGGTCCATCTTTAAAGCGCATCATGCCACGTGCTAAAGGCCGTGCAGATCGCATTGTGAAGAGAACCTCTCACATTTCCATTTACGTTTCTGAGCGCTAAAAGGAGTTAAGATGGGTCAGAAGGTTAATCCGATTGGAATAAGACTTGGTATCACTAAGCCTTACTCCTCGGTCTGGTACGCATCAACTGCTAATTTCCCAGCCAACATCAAGAGCGATTTCGAAGTTCGCAAGTACTTAACTCAGGAACTTAAGAACGCATCTGTATCCAAGATCGTCATCGATCGTCCTGCTAAGAGCATCCGTGTAACCATCCACACTGCTCGTCCTGGTATTGTTATCGGTAAGAAGGGTGAGGACGTTGAGAAGCTTCGCCGTAAGATTACCGAGATCGCAGGTGTTCCTGCTCAGGTTAACATCAGCGAAGTTCGCAAGCCTGACCTCGATGCCAAGTTAGTTGCAGACTCTATTGCTTCCCAGTTAGAGCGTCGTGTAATGTTCCGTCGCGCTATGAAGAAGGCAATCCAGAATGCAATGCGCGTTGGTGCCAAGGGTATCAAGGTTGAAGTCTCTGGCCGTTTAGGCGGTGCAGAAATCGCTCGTTCAGAGTGGTTACGTGAGGGTCGTGTTCCACTTCACACCTTACGTGCTGACATCGACTACGCTTTATCTGAGGCAGTTACCACCTACGGTGTTATCGGCGTTAAAGTTTGGATCTTCAAGGGTGAAGTTTTAGGCCAGCTGCCTTTAAACCAGGAAGAAGCCAACGAGCGTGACAACGCACAAGAGCGCAAGGGCCGTGGTCGTCGTAACGACAACGGTGCTCGTAACAACCGCCGCGGCGGTCGTAACGATCGCGCTCAGGGTCAGAAGAAGCCTGCCCAGGCTGCTGAAGCCCCTGCTGCAGAGTAACGGAGGATACACTTAAATGTTACAACCAAAGCGTACAAAGTATCGCAAGACTCAAAAGGGTCGTAACGAGGGCTTAGCTTACGCCGGCGGAGAAGTATCCTTCGGTGAATACGGCCTGAAGGCTACCTCACGTGGTCAGATTACTGCTCGTGAGATCGAAGCTGCTCGTCGTGCTGTAACTCGCTGCATGAAGCGTGTTGGTAAGGTTTGGATCCGCGTGTTCCCAGACAAGCCAATTACTCAGAAGGCACTCGGTGTTCGTATGGGTAAGGGTAAGGGTTCCGTTGAGTACTGGGTATGCCCAATCCAGCCAGGTAAGGTTCTGTTTGAACTGAGCGGTGTTCCTGAGGAGTTAGCCCGTGAGGCTTTCCGTTTAGGTGCTGCTAAGTTATCAGTTACCACTACTTTCGTTCGTAAGGCGGTGATCTAATGAAGGCTAGCGAGTTACGTAATAAGTCCGTTGAAGAGCTTAAGACTGAACTTAAAGACCTTCAGCGTGAGCAGTTCAATCTCCGTTTCCAGCACAAGCTGAATCAGCTTGCAAGCACTGACAACATGCGTAAGGTTCGTCGCGACATAGCTCGTGTAAACACCATCCTGTCAGAGAAGCTTCGCGCTGAGAGCGCACAGTAGAGGTAGTGCTAAATGTCTGATACTCAGAACACTTCAAAGGTAGCACGCACCCTCCGTGGTCGCGTTGTTAGCGATAAGATGCAGAAGGCTTGTGTTGTTGCAGTAGAGCGTCGTGTTAAGCACCCAATCTACGGCAAGATCTTAAAGCGTACCACTAAGTTCCACGTACAGGACGTAAACAACGAGGCACGTACTGGCGATTTCGTTGAGATTCGTGAGTGCCGTCCAGTTGCTAAGACCATTGCTTGGACCTTAGTATCTGTCATTGAGAAGGCAGAGTAATATCAAGAACACTTAACGTGTTTAATTGATAAAAAGGATCTTGTGGCTTGTCTACAAGATCCTTTTTATTTTAAGCATGAGACTAAGAAACTCTCCTTATGTTTATAAGGTAGCTAAAACCATTTTTATGATCTTCTTGCTCTGTAAGCGCAAGATAAATTTATTTTGCTCTGAAGTATGTATAAACGGCATATGTAAAAGAGATCACAAGCATATTAAGCTTAAGTAAAGATCTTAAAAACTGAGATATGCTACACAAAACTTGCAGTTTCTTAATTTTCATGGTACTATTCAGCGCCCTCTTACTTTATAGAGAGGGGAAATTTTGTCTTTATAACCTTGGAGCATTTTAAATGATCCAGATGCAAACCATGCTCGACGTTGCTGACAACTCGGGTGCTCGTAGCGTAATGTGCATTAAGGTCCTTGGTGGATCTCACCGCCGTTATGCTGCTATTGGCGACATCATCAAGGTGTCTGTCAAAGAAGCAATCCCACGCGGCAAGGTCAAGAAGGGCGATGTACTTAACGCCGTAGTTGTACGTACCAAGAAGGGCGTACGTCGTGCAGACGGCTCCGTAATTCGCTTTGATAGCAACGCTGCTGTTTTATTAAACGGCCAGCACGAGCCAATTGGCACCCGTATTTTCGGACCTGTTACCCGTGAACTTCGCGGTGAGCAGTTCATGAAGATCGTGTCCTTAGCTCCGGAAGTACTCTAATCTTAAGGGGTCTAAAACATGGCAGCGAAAATCCGCCGCAATGATGAAGTTATTGTGATCGCAGGTAAGTCAAAGGGCGAGACCGGTAAGGTTATCAGCGTTCTTACCAAAGAGCACAAAGTAGTAGTCGAGGGTGTTAACCTCGTAACTAAGCACGTTAAGGCCAATCCACAGGCTGGCGTCCAGGGCGAAATCGTTAAGAAGGAAGCCCCACTCGACGTTTCTAACGTTGCAATCTACAACCCATCCACTAGCAAGGCCGACAAGGTTGGTTTCCGTTTTGAAGATGGTAAGAAGGTTCGCTTCTTCAAGTCTAACAACGAAATCATCCCTAACAAGGCTTAATAGCAGTTTTTATCAGGAGTAATAACGATGGCGAAACTGCATGATCAATACAAGCAGGAAGTAATCAAAGCTTTGTCTGAAAAGTTTGGTTACAAGTCAGTCATGCAAGTCCCTCGGATTGTGAAGATCACCCTTAACATGGGTGTCGGTGAGGCTGTTGCTGATAAGAAGGTTCTTGAGAACGCAGCACGCGATATGGCCGCAATTACCGGCCAGAAGCCATTAATCACCAAGGTTCGCAAGTCTGTAGCGGGCTTCCATATTCGTGAGGGTTACCCAATCGGTTGTAAGGTAACTTTACGTGGTGAGCGCATGTGGGAATTCTTAGAGCGTTTAATCGTAATCTCTATCCCACGTATCCGCGACTTCCGTGGTTTATCTTCCAAGTCTTTTGATGGTCGTGGCAACTATTCAATGGGTGTCCGCGAGCAGATCATCTTCCCTGAGATCGACTATGACAAGGTTGACACTATTCGTGGCCTTGACATTACCATCACTACCACTGCCAAGACTGATGAAGAGGGTCGTGCCTTATTAGAGGCTTTCAAGTTCCCATTCCGCACTCAGGCTAAGTAATTAGGACGAACCTAAATGGCTAAGACTTCAATGAAGAACCGCGAGCTCAAGAGAGAGCGCCTTGCAAACAAGTACTTCGCAAAGCGTCAAGAGCTCAAAGCAAAGATTTCCTCTGTTTCTCTTTCTGACGAAGAGCGTTTTGCTGCAGTTCAGGCTTTAGCTGCACTGCCACGCGATTCAAGCCCATGCCGTCAGCGCAACCGCTGTGCTGAGACTGGTCGTCCACATGGTTACCTGCGCAAGTTCGGCTTATGCCGTATCAAGCTCCGTGAGCACATGATGCGCGGTGAAATTCCTGGTCTTCACAAGGCCAGCTGGTAAGAGGAGAGAAACACATGAGCATGCAAGATCCAATCGCGGATTTGCTGACCCGTATTCGCAACGGCCAGGCTTCCGGCAAGGTAATGGTGTCCATGCCTTCCTCCAAGCAAAAGCTTGCTATCGCTAACCTGCTGTTAAAAGAGGGCTACATTGCCTCTGTTAACGTAAGCGGCGATACCAAAAAGGTATTAGAGATCGGCCTTAAGTACTACGAGGGTAAGCCAGTAGTAGAGATGATCCAGCGCGTTTCACGTCCTGGTCTGCGCATCTACAAGAAGTGCCGTGATCTTCCACGCATTATGAACGGCTTAGGCATTGCGGTTATCTCAACCTCAAAGGGCCTCATGACCGACCGTGCCGCCCGTAAGGACGGTTTAGGCGGCGAAGTCGTCTGCTACGTCGCATAATAGGAGGGGACATGTCACGTATTGCGAAGGAACCAGTTTTAGTTCCTCAAGGCGTCGAGGTCTCCATCGACGGCCAGTTAATCACCGTTAAATCCAAGAAGGGCCAGTTACAGCTGAACATTCATCCTTTAGTAAAGGTTGAGTTCGTTGACAACGCTTTAAAGGTAAACGTTGCTGACGATTCTGCTGAGGCTAACATGCAGTCTGGTACTACCCGTGCTTTACTGCAGAACATGGTAGTAGGTCTTGATAAGGGCTACGAGAAGAAGCTGAACTTAGTTGGTGTGGGTTTCCGTGCCCAGGCTAAGGGCAAGGTATTAAATCTTGCTTTAGGTTTCTCTCACCCAATCGATCACGAGCTTCCTGAGGGAATTACTTGTGAGACCCCATCACAGACCGAAATCGTCCTGAAGGGCTTCGATAAGGCTCTCTTAGGTCAGGTTGCTGCTGACATTCGTGCATACCGTCAACCTGAGCCATACAAGGGCAAGGGTATTCGCTACTCTGATGAAGTAGTGCGTATCAAGGAAGCCAAGAAGAAGTAAGGATTGAGGTAAAAACCATGTTTGATAAGAAACAATCTCGCATCCGTCGTGCTACCAAGTCACGCGCTAAGATGCACGAGTTGGGTGTTACTCGCCTCGTCGTTACCCGTACTCCTCGTCACATCTACGCTCAGATTATTGACAAGGACAGCCACGTTTTAGCTACTGCCAGCACCTTAGAAAAGGATCTGGTTAAGGAGCTCAAGTACACCGGTAATATCGATGCAGCTAAGCTGATTGGCAAGACTGTTGCCGAGCGTGCTTTAGCAGCTAAGGTTGAGAGCGTTGCTTTCGACCGTTCCGGTTATAAGTATCACGGCCGTGTTGCAGCATTAGCTGACGCTGCTCGTGAAGCTGGCCTCAAGTTCTAGGAGTGTAGTTAAATGCAACACAAAGATGAAACTCAGGCAGGCGAGCTTCAGGAGAAGCTGGTTGCCGTTAATCGTGTAGCTAAAGTGGTTAAGGGTGGTCGTATCTTCTCTTTCACCGCTTTAACTGTAGTTGGTGATGGCAACGGTCACGTTGGTTATGGCTACGGCAAGGCTTCAGAAGTTCCTGCTGCTATTCAGAAGGCAATTGAGCAGGCTCGTCGTAACATTAACAAGAACATTTCTTTAAACGACGGCACCCTGTTCCACGCTGTTAAGGGCGAGCACTCAGGCTCTATGGTTTACATGCAGCCTGCCTCAGAAGGTTCTGGTATTATTGCCGGCGGCGCTATGCGTGCTGTTCTTGAGGTTGCTGGTGTACGTAACGTTCTGGCTAAGACCTACGGTTCAACCAACCCAATCAACGTAGTTCGTGCTACTGTTGCTGCCTTAGCTTCTCAACGTACTCCTGAGCAGATCGCTGCAAAGCGTGGTCTCTCTGTTAAGGAAATCTTGGAGTAAAAAATGGCTGAGAAGAAAACCATCAAAGTTACCCAAGTACGCAGCATCATCGGCCGCAAGCCTGATCACGTTGCTACTATTCGCGGCTTAGGTTTACGTCGCATTCGTCACACTGTTGAGCTCGAGGACACTCCTTCTGTTCGCGGTATGATCAACAAGGTTAGCTACATGATTAAGGTTGAGGAGTAACAATAATGCGTCTGAATACTCTTAAGCCTGCTGAGGGCTCACACCGCAAGCACGTTCGCGTTGGTCGCGGTATCGGCTCTGGTTTAGGCAAGACCTGTGGTCGTGGTATCAAGGGTTCAGGTGCTCGTAAGAGCCCAAATGTCCGCCCAGGTTTCGAAGGCGGTCAGATGCCTTTAAAGATTCGCCTGCCTAAGTTTGGCTTCTACTCACCAAAGTCTGACATTACTGCAGAAGTTTTACTCAACGACTTAAACCGCGTTGAGGGTGATGTAGTTGACATGGCAAGCCTCTTAAAGGCTCGCTTAATCTCTAAGAAGATTAAGTACGTTAAGATCGTTCTTTCTAAGGTTCCTAACTTCACTCGTAAGGTTGAGGTTAAGGGTTTAGCTGTTACTCGCGGTGCTAAGGCTGCCATTGAGGCTGCTGGTGGCTCTGTTGAGATCGCTTCATACACCTTAGCTGCAGCTGCTCGTCGTGAGAAGTCTGCTGCCCGTTCTGCTGCTAAGCAGAAGGCTCTGCAAGACAAGCTTGCTGCTACCGGTATCGTAAAGCCGGCAAAGAAGGACAAGGCTGAAAAGTTAGCTGCCAAGAACAAGTAATCGCGGAGCGCACGTAGTGCGCTCTTTTGGAGATTTGCATGGCTAGAAAATCGCTCCTGGAAAAGGGTCGCGAAGCACAGGCTCAGGCTAATGGTGGCAACGGCGAACTTCGTTCCCGTTTGCTCTTCGTATTAATCGGTCTGATTATGTTCAGACTTGGTTCTTACATTCCTGTTCCTGGTGTCAATGCTGACGTTCTTCAGCGACTTTTTGATGATCAGAGCGGAACCATCATCGGTATGTTCAATATGTTCAGCGGTGGCGCTTTAGAGCGTGCATCAGTGCTGGCATTAGGTATCATGCCGTATATCTCTGCGTCGATTATCATCCAATTATTGGCAGTGATTAACCCTACCTTAGCTGAACTTCGTAAAGAAGGTGAGTCAGGTAGACGCAAGATCACACAGTACACTCGTGTCTCTACTTTATTCTTAGCAACATTACAGGCTGTCGGTATTGCTACCGGTATTCCTAACATGATGCCAGGTTTAGTAGACAACCCAGGCTTCGGTTTTTACTTTGTAACTACCGTGTCCTTAGTTACCGGCACAATGTTCTTAATGTGGCTTGGTGAGCAGATTACCGAGCGTGGTATTGGCAATGGTATTTCTTTAATTATCTTTGCTGGTATTGTTGCAGGCTTACCTGCAGCACTTGCCTCAACATTCGAGCAAGCACGTCAAGGTGATTTATCCACCATCGCACTGCTGATCATCGGCGTGGTAGTGGTCGTAGTTACCTTCTTCGTCGTGTTCGTCGAGCGTGGACAGCGTAGAATCTCAATTGAGTACGCTAAGCGCCAGATGGGCAACCGTATTTATTCACAACCACGAAGCAGCTTACCTTTAAAGATCAATATGTCTGGTGTGATCCCAGCGATTTTCGCTTCCTCGATCATTTTATTCCCAGGCACCATTGTTTCATGGTTTGGTCAAGGTGAGAATGCTGTTGCTAATGTGCTTCAGGAAATCTCTTTATTCCTGCAGCCAGGTCAGCCTCTTTATGAGCTCCTTTATGCAGCAGCTATTGTGTTCTTCACTTTCTTCTATACCGCACTGGTGTTCAATCCACGCGAAGTAGCTGAGAATCTGAAGAAGAGTGGTGCTTTCATTCCTGGTATTCGTCCAGGTGAGCAGACTGCACGATTCATCGATAAGGTGATGACTCGTCTGACTCTCTCTGGCTCGATTTACATGGTATTAGTCTGCTTAATCCCGCAGCTGCTTATGAACTGGTTCAATGTTCAGTTCTACTTCGGCGGTACTTCATTACTGATTATTGTTGTAGTAATCATGGACTTCGTAGCTCAGCTGCAGAGTCATCGTATGAATCAGCAATACGGTGATATCATGCGTAAGGCTAATCTCAGGAATTACGGACGTTAATTTCTAAGGCCGTAAGCACTTTGCATTACGGCCCGTCCATCAACGGAGTTGATATCATGAAAGTTGGTGCTTCTGTTAAGAAGATTTGCCGTAACTGCAAAGTGGTACGTCGCCACGGTGTAGTTCGCATCATCTGCGATAATCCAAAGCATAAGCAGCGTCAGGGCTAATAGCCAGGCGTAGCAACTAAGCTACCCCTCTGCATATAGCAAGTTCAACTTGCATCATCAAGAACACGGTTCGAGGCAACTCAACCGTGTTTTTTTTATAAATTTTGAAGCTATCTTAGGGATACTGTGTTTGATATTACTATTAGTTTTGGTGTCAATACGCAACTTGAGGAGATGAATTTGATATAATTTTCTAGAAGTAGGAAATTAGGAGTCCCCATGTCCCAGTCAAAGAGTTATGTAGCCAAAGAAAA
>NZ_AXWV01000086.1 GCF_000482845.1 Anaerobiospirillum succiniciproducens DSM 6400 | reverse complement strand
GCCCTTAATTAGGCCATTTACTATTACGTAAATTTCCTCTAAAACGGTAACAAGTGCCTCATTATTTTAAGAAATATTCAATTTAAGCTGATGCTTTTCCTGCAGAGAGCATAAGCAGCAATCATCTTTCATTAACATACCCTTTTAATCATGAATATGCCCCATATAAACTCCGTATAAAATGTTACCATTTTGTACATTATTCTATAATATTTTTATTAAATTTTTCAATAGGCAAATATAAAGGGCAATCTCGCATTTATATGCTGGATTGCCCCTGATGTAATCTGAAAAATATATTAATTTTTAAAGATCAGTTGTTACCGTTTTAGAGGAAATTTACGTATTACTATCTGCCTCTACCCACTCATTAAAATCTGCAAAGAGCCCTATCAATGAGATTTAGACTTTAAGGGATACACATTTTGTGCGACAAGCTTTTGTTGTGTTACAGGTTTAAAAGGCACAGATGCTCCAAATATAAATATCCAGCGCCCGCACTAAATACTGCTACGAGACTGACAGTGATATGGCTTATAGAACAACTCTCTTAAGAAAGGTTTTACGAACAATTGCAATATCTAGTATCTAAGATCGCTGCGCTGGGGAATAAGATAGATACGCCTTTTGTGACGAACGGCTAAAATCAATGCAAAGTTTGCTTCTGACAAGACTTTGTGATCGCACTAAGTCATAATTTTTAGTCGTCATCTGCTAAACTTGTGTGCAGGCGCTATCTTGCGCCATAGCCGCTCCTTTTGTTTTCAGGAGCCATCATAAGGATTTCGCCGTGTCAGTTAGAACTGCTTCGAACTTTATCAATTTCTTGAAGGCTTACGTACCTAACATCGACAATAACGCACAGTTCGATGAACACGTTATTGCTCTAGCCAAAGAGAACTCTGTAACGCCATTCAAGTTTAACTTTACAAAGCTTGAAGAATACAAGGCACTCATTGATACGGCTGTAACAGAAAAGCAGTCTAAAGTTTTCTTAGTTTCAGGCCAGGCAGGTGATGGAAAGACGCATTTTTTACACAGCATCTGTGTAGATAAAAGCTTGTTTTCAATGTCAGAAGAAGCATGGCAGGCTGTAACTGAAGATACATATAAACAAATAGCGATCAACGCTGATGGCGATCTTCAATTAGAAGGCTGTATAAAGATCTCAGAGAATAATCAAAGCAGGATTAAGACTGTTGTGCTTAAGCACCTGATGCTTAAGTTAGTAATCATCACTGATCTTACATGCCTACGTACCAATGAAGACAAAGCAGAGCTCTATAATGTTATTGAATCTATTGCATCTGAGAATATCAAGCTCAAGCAAAGCAAGGTTAACTGCTCTGACTCTACTTCTAGTCAAACTGAATGTGATGCTTTAGCTGCTAGTGACCTTAATACCATAGTGCTCATTGCAGGTAATAACGGCCGTATATTAAAAACCTTTGGTGAATACGCATTACAGATCCGCAACAATTTAAGCTCATTAGCCCCATTAAATGATAACCAGGGCAATCCTCATAATTTTATGGTTCAAAGCGAGATGTTAAATCTTGCTAAGTCACTTGAGCAGCACATGATCCTAAATAAGGTGTTTCGCTCAGACTTCATTCAGCTATTGCCGCTATCTGAGTGCCTTGATCGTGATGCTGTTGAGATGGTGTTTAAAGAGGTTCTCAATGACGATAATTGGAGCCGTTGTTTAGATTGTTTGATACACAATAAGTGCCCAATCTACTCTAATAGACGTGCTCTACTTCAAGACAATGTTATTCGTCACTTTGCAGATCTCTTTGAGCTTGCTAAAGATGACGGTATGCACTTTACCGTCCGTAATCTCTTGGTTGTTGTATGTAACGCGATTTTGGGTAATCAGCATAATACCAATGATCGCTTTTATACTTGCCGCAAGGCTGAACACGATGTTGAGGCAAGCTTTTATGCGCCATTTAAATTTAAAGGGGACCGTCGCTCCTCTCCATTTGATAATCTGCTTGGCTTAAATTTAAACTCCAAACAATTCAACCTGATTGACAAAGACGACGATGGCACAGGTGATGACACCATTCAAGCCTTAAATACCCCGCCAATCTTCAGGCAGCTTGAATATTTTGGTGTTGGCTCTCATAGTACTAAGCTTCTTGATGACTTCATCGTCCAAGCATGCATCTCCCCTGACTCAGAGGCAGGTCAAATGCTAGGTGAGCTAATTGGATCTTCCGATGCTGCAGATATTAGAGAGAAGCTAAAGATCAGTCTTGAGAACCTACAAGAATATAGTGAAAGCGATACAGTCAATGACTCAGAAGTAAAACAGGCTACTAAAAATATGAGAGCCTATATGGCCTCAATGCGTAGAATTCTTTTTTTTACTGCAAACGAAAGCCTCGATAATGCCTTCACTGATTCATCTGGTACTTCCACTTATTCTCTTAGCTCTCTTAGCTATGCAAAAGCATACTTAAGCTTTAAAGAATTCGTCCGTCACAATATTGATCTTTCTAAAGGAGACGAAAACTCGCCTCCAAGCCTAGTTGAACAGTTAATCGATGGACTCAATCGTGTGTTTACAAGCTTAAGCTTGATGAAATCTAACGACAGTGTCTATGTGTCGTCCAATAACATTATTAACCCTGCAGAATTCTGCATAGTCCCAGACAAAGATCGCTTTGTTTTAAAGTTTGAAAAAAATGACTCTGACTTCAGTAATGTAATACGTATTGTGCGTTCAGGATTACTTAATGATGTTAAAGATCTTCCAACACTAGCTTACTACCCAAAGTCTAGCTATTGGCCAGAGCTTGCAAAACAAGAGATTTACCATAGCAACAATGATAGCAATGAGCGCTCTAAAGACTCATTAATAAGCGAAGAGCGCAAGCGTGAGATCATAGACATCATGCGCCAGGACGAGCAATTTATTTATGATTACTGTGATGGACTTGAGATTGAGTTTGAGGGCTTAGATGATACACAGAAGCTAAACACCTACTGCAATTGCCTTGAAAAGCGAAACAAAAAAGGACGACTTAAAGATGCGCATAAACCAATATACGAAACACTTAGTGCGATGTTTGCTAAGCCAAAGAACAATGACTATGCATCTGATACTAATAAAAGCTTATCAAGTTACTTAGAAGTTTCTAAAGCATATAAACACTACCCTGTTGTAGCACAGAAAATTATCCTAACCCCTCGCCTTTTTAACTATCTAATGGCAATGGGTGCAGGTGATAGCTCAATATCTTTCTCAGATGAGTGTCATGAAGAACTGACATCATTTAAAACTCGTATTGAGGCTTTTATGGATGAGTGTGGAGATAACGATGAGCAAAATGACACCAACGTTATAGAGAAACTCAAGTTCTGCAAGATCGATAGTGATGGACAGATCAAACTTGAATAGATCGTTTCTATAGCTAATGAAGCTTCCTCTCTAATGTTTAAGTCTTAATATAAAAGCCTCATTAGTAGAGGGATTAAAGCACCTTTTAACTTTATTTCGTTTTCCTAAAAGCTGACAGCGCATTTGCATTGCACAGGGTTACATCTATGAGCACTAGTAGCAATTTTGACCAAAGACTTGAAAGATCAACCAAGGTTGACCATCGATTAGATGAAGAGATCACCGAACTGTGTCAAGTTGCCAATAACCGTAACCATAGCGCTATAAGTAAAGCTGCTCAAAGAGTTGCCAGACTAAAGTCACGTAACAATGAGAGCAATATAATGCCTGAGGAAAACTCTAGCTATACTCAATCAACAGAGTCATGCGCTAAGAAAAACCCCGCTCATGAGCCTATGCAAGATACCAACTTAAGCACACCAGAGGATGCTGTTAAGCCTCGTAAGAGGGCTACATTAGCAAAGCAGATTAAGAGAAACAGAGCATCTGTCGAGACTAGTCAGAGCGATTTAAAGAAAACGGACACTCCCCCTAGTGTTGCCGTTAGCTCAATGCATAGCTTTGATAGCAGCCATATGTCTATGGCTCCCACCATAGTCGAGCAGAATTTGAATACACTACAGTCATCTGGCTATCTTTCTGATGATTTAAGAGCAAAGATCAACCGTGCTGATGTTGATAAAGAAATTGCCAAGTACAGCCTAGTAAAGCTCGCTAGCGACGATACCAACATCACTCTACAGGCAGATGAAGACGATAAAGTAATCTTCATTCCTGCTAATATCGACCAGTTCAAGAAGCTCTATGGAAAAAACTTAGAGCAATTTAAAACTTCTTTAAAGAAAATCGATCGTTATGTTCGTCTGCTCGAAGACAGATTCATAGGTAAACGCTACCCTAAAAACCCTGTCTTTACCAACAAAACTTTCGAGGCAGAAGAAGCGTACTTAGGTAACGCCTTTCATACCGATCAATTAAAACAGCACACCATTCTTGAGCTATTACAAGTACTGTACTCCCAAGATCCAAATAATCCTTTATCCATCGATACCGCTAATGAAACTGGTCAAGTTGAATTCACCAGATATACACGTGCACGTCTGAGACATATCCTATTCAACAATCCATACATAGGATCGATCAGCGCTAATAACAGCTTGCTCGAAGATCAAAAATGGGCTGCTTGGCGAGAGCAATTCAATGCTTTGAATAAAGATGAAAAAGTACAACCAATTTCTGAAACAACAACGGATCAGTATAAAAAGGACTTTGGCTCGTTTGAGAACTTTGAGAAAGCTATCAACCTAATGCGATCATGGCTGATTGATCATGATACTAAGCGCCAGTGGACAACTATGTTCCTGTTCCCTTTTGGTCAAAATGCGCTTTACAAAGAGATTGATAAAACTTACGACACCCACCATAACCTCTTCTCAGGTCAGGGTGAGCTGATCTTCAGCATGTTACAGCGTGCTTTAAACTCACCTTATTTGACCAAGACAGAGGCAGAACATCAGCTTGAAGATAAGCATGCCCAAAACTACGCAATAAATGGAAACAAAGCAGAAGAGACAAGCGCCTCAAGCGAGGATGATGTTGGGCAAAAACTGATTAATAGATTCTTCAACGAAGATGATGCCATAAATACTTTCGCAGGCTACATCAATGCATCAAGTCCAGATGAGAACCCTAAAAATAACAAAGAGCCATATGCTCTGAGCGCATTTTTACCTTATCTAGACTTGCCTGTATACGAAAAGGTTAAAGAAGACTTTAACAACCTTCTGTATTGCAATTTAAATAAGCAACATCTCTTTATTGCTCTAGCACGTATGGCTACATTAAATCTCTTAGTCTATGTTCTCGAGCAAGAACAAAAGATGTGCATAGCACACGAGATTCACCGTCGGTTTACCCCGCAAACAAAAGCCAAGAGCTCTGTTTTAGGAATCGATGCAATTAAATTACATGATGCCATTGGCATTGGCTCACAAGACAGCGAGCTTGATAAGAAACTAGACAACGAGATTGATGCGCTTAATAAGCAATTTGACATCAACATTCCGGTCTGTGCTAAAGGCAAGCAAGAGAGCAAAGATGTCAAACGCTACTCAAAAGAAAGGCAACAGCTTCATCACTCGTTATTTGACCTTAGCCGTATCAGCTATGTTAGACAACGAGCCGAAAGCTATCTTGCTTTGACTGTACCGTTTTTACGTAATGGCTCTGATCTAAGCAAAGATGACATTGATATTGTCAGAGATATTGTATTTTCTGCCTTTAACTACAGACCTGACATAGACAAGAAATACGATACCAAAGGAGCTAAAAATCGAGCTACATGGGATGCTCGTGATTGCAGCACCATCATAGAGAAGATGGTAAACAAGACTGTTGGTCGTGATACCCATATGACAGGCCTGATAACCCATCTAGCAGCACAGTGTGGTCTTTCTAAGCTAACTAAATCGGTTAGAACCAACTATGAAATGACTGATGAGCTTCTGCGCACGTTAGTCATGGCGGTTCTAGGAAAAGAGGAGTGTATGAAGCTATCGAACTTCCTTGAGATTATTCGCGAACGCTACCACATCGTCATTGGTCCTAGTGAAAAGCGCAGTGTTGTAAGCAGAGAGGAGCTTGAAAGCTCAAGTAATACCCCTGATTTAAACGGCAATCTAGTTCAACTTAAGCTACAGCTGCATCGTTTGGATATGCTGATCTACTTAAGTGATTATTGCGAATACGTAAAAAGACCATAGTTGATTGACGTTACACAATGCTGCCAAGATCTCGCATCGCAGCAACAAAACACGTCACAATCTTTCATAGAGGGCTATATCCATAGCCCTGAAAAAAATGATTTAGGCTCGTTTCCTAGGATTTAAAGATGCAGTTTCATTCAATTAAAAGTTTGTTTAAAAAGCTTTACGCTCCATACGAGTCGAATATAACCGCTGCTTATGAAGATGCCGGCATACTCAATTTAACAGAGCAAGAGATTACTGGCCTTAATGAGTATCAACGTCAGGTCAAAGATATCGAGAGCAAAGCCTTATCGATGGCCAATGACCTTATAGCTTATGCTGGCGCAAACTATATTTTAGGAGTCATCAAAAAATCTGTTTTAGATAACAAAACTGCTAATCAAAATGGCAACAGCACAGAGATTAAAGGCTTGCTTGCGTTTTGCGATGTGCACAATGAAGTAATCAAACTCGTTTGCGATGAGCTCTTTGAGCGTATTAACAACCATGAAGCTAGCGACAGCACTTTATATCCTGTACAGCACCTTGAAATATTGATACCTAAAACTATCATGCAAGGCATTGATTGCAGTGCCTTACGCTATGTCGTGGATAAAAGCGCTGCTGATGTCCGTAATAGCATTGATAATAGCAATAAGATTAAGCTCTTTGCCTGCAATAGTGATGAGGACTCTGAGACTTTAGAGAACGTCCCAAAAGTAGATAATAATGCTCTTATCCAAGCAATCATAGACAATGTCTTTAAATATATGTCTGCATTTGCTCAAGCATATGGGATTGCTGCATATACGACTTCTGAGCGTGCAGATCATCTGAAAAATACCCTTTTGCTTCTCAAAGAGCATGATGAGATTGACCTAAACATCTACAACTTAGCCAAATTCGTGTGCATTACTTGGCTAAATATGAATAAGCTTAATAGTACCGATGCTATGCGTAAAGCTTTGGGCAAATCTCTATACGTAATGTCATTCCCTTCTCAAAGCGGCTTATTTAGTACAGACAACCTAAACAAAGCACTCAAAGATAAATATCGTAAAGTTATCAATGATATTGTTAAAGGTAGAGGCTCACTGCGCTCATGCACTGACTCCAAGGGAAATCGTCTAAAATACGATACGCTACTAGAACGTTATCAGAGATATTTTGTATCTGATGAAACAACATCAGCTAAGTCAGATTCTTCCTTTAAATCAGAGAAAGTATCAGATGTCATGCCTTTTGAGCATGCGCTGATCAAGCGCTATATTTTGAGCGTCCGGGACTTTAATCCTGATGAGTACAAGCATGTCTACAATGATCTTTGCCATATCGAGTGGAGTGATAGATTATCTAAACTCTTTGACGCTAAGGAAGCCAAGCAAGCTCAGAAAAAGAAGCTTTGGGAGCGTACCGAAGAACACTTCAAACAGCATAAGCAAAATGAAGCTGAAGATCTCAATAAAGATGAGGCCAAAGAGATTAGCCTTATCATGGATCTTGTCTCTAATCACAACGGTATAGAGAAAATTGATCACGAGGATGTTGATAAGCTATTTGACTTTGTCCAAAACCACAAGCGTATGCTTAGCATCGATCCTAAGCTTTTAAAGGAATGGAATGATCTCATCTTCTCAAACAATAAATATGAAGATGATAACTTCATGCTTTCCTTAACTAAGTGCATCGTATATGCATGCGGGTGCTCCTTTGTATCCAATCCAAATGCCCAAAAGGATACTGTAAAAACAGCATACATTGAGCTTAGGCTGGATGAAACTCAAAACAGTATGCTGAGCAAGAACTATGTAGCTATAAGATACTTCTCTATGCGCTTTGGTGCATATTTAAAATATCTTGAGGAACAACTACACCTTAAGTTCTTTGTCACTAGTCCAAATCGCAAATTACCACTTACCCAAGATGGAAAGATTGACAACGCACTGCTTGATGACTTTATCAACAGTCGCGATACCTTCCCGATCATGGACTACAATAAGTTCTATGAGTCAGCACAAGTTGACCAAGATGCAAAATACTCAACCAAGGTTGGTAAGGACTTTATTTCTCTTAAGTTCATCGTTATACACAAGAGCAACCAGAAAAACTCTGATAGAAGATATAAGATTACTTGGACCTATAGAATAAATAGCACTCCGGTCAATCTTGCTCCTAATTTAGAGCAGATCTTAAACTTCAGCACTAGTGAAACCACTCATCCTGAATGCGGTATTAAGCTTGATGAAAAGAAGATCGTATTAGGCTCATACCAGCATCAACAATACACCATCACAGGTAAACAAGCTCCTTTAGATATTAGCTCCCCTGCATCCTTTGTCTTAAAAGAATCAGGAGCCATATCTTTTGAATCTAACGGCTGTAATGACAGCTTAACGAATAAAATCCAAAATTTGCTTGATGAGTGTCAAAAGCGTGCTAGAGAATACGAATCATCAGATGATGCAGATGCTTATATCACCAATGATCATTGGGACGAAACACTTTCTCTAACAGCCAAGATTGAGCGCATCAAGAAACTATTTAAAGATTTCCATGATGCGTATTTCATGGCTCTTAAAGCAATGTATGACAGTTCTCTGCTTTATTCAGAGGCTAGAAAGCTTTCCGATCGCTATACATTGCTGCAAAACTCAATCATTGCAGCAATGGATAATGAGCTAGCTCCACAAGATATTATTGACGGTCTGAGAGATATTTTAAACCTGGTCATGATGGTGGGCTTTGCTTATGAAAACAGTAGTTCCAATAATGTGATCGCATCTCCTTTCACTGTTGAAAGCATGCGCTCATATACAGCAAAGCTTGAGCGTTTATCATCCATTATCTGTGCTGCAGCAAATGGCGATCTCAACTTATCACAGATCAACATGTTCATCGAATCGCTGTCGAATGATATGGCATACATCGATGCGCCCGAGGCATGCCTTCGCTTAGATGATAACAATGTTGGAAAAATACTCTTTGCCAAAGAGGAAGTCGCTGGCTACGCACTATATGATTATCTATCTGATATCTATAGTCAAAACAAAATTGCACTCCCAGTCAAAGACTACACTAGCGCTATCTTAGAGTACCTAAGAAGATATGTGCAGACTCGTCCTTATGAGCCTAGTCAATGTACTTTGATGGTTAGAGACTGCCGTTTCCCTGAGATCTTAGTAGGAATTTACCTCGCATTGAGAGAGTCGGAATTTCTCTCTAACATCGCCCTCACCATGCTCATCGTGAACGATGAAATGCACATGACTGCTGCTATTAGCAAGGTCTTTGAGCAACTGCGTACTAGTGAGCTCAATGAGCATAACAATGAGGCAATGGCCAAACGCGTGCACGTCACTATTTTATCTTCACAACAGAACCTCAAGGCCAACGCTACTCTTTCAAATTATCTTAATCACAATAATCTTAAGTTTAACGGTAAATCTATCGAAGTAGCCTCAAACCGTATTGCAGACATTACTATTCTGATGCATATGTTTGATGAGGACTCTATCGTCGAATATGATGACTTCCCTGTAGGCCTTCTATCTGATGAAGTTAATGCCATGCCTTCATTAGTAAACCGTTATAACACTGGTAAGAAACGTAGTGAGCAGGTATGTAAGTTCTTAGTTAATCAAGTGCAGCCTTTAAGCCGTATTCAGTACTTCAACTCAATATGGCTTTTCTCCAAAGAAGGCTCAACAAAATCTAATCTCAAAGACTTCCTTACATACAATAACGCCATTGCAAAGCAGGCAAGCTCTCGACTTAATTCAGGAGCATTCAATGAGTCAGCATTGCATGCCTACTTACCAAATCGTATTGTAAGTCGCAGTTTATCAAGCCAAAACATGCACCCAGATAGCATTGCTGCGAACAAATATCCGACTATGGATCTTGAGACAAAGCTTAAGAATATCCATAGCCATTCAGAAGTTGTGGCATTTATCGATGAGTTGCAATGCCGTAATTTAGTACGAAAGAAGAATGACCTATATGGCAACAACAACTTGAGCCTAGGAAAACATGCTAGTGATGAGGAACGTCGTGTTGTCTTTTATAACAAACTCAAGAACTCTCGCGTTAACTTGCTAGTCTCTTCATCTGCCGAAAGACATAATACTGAACGTCATTTGCGCAAGATCTTCGAAAACTCTTGTCAAAATCGTATTGAGTATGCAAATAAATTCATAAGTGCTGTTGAAGCTGATGCTGTAGACATATCAGGAAGCATGCTATTACGTGCTGAAAACCGTCGCAAATTCTCATATGAGCTCATGGGCAATGTGATGAGTAAGTTCCTTATGGAACAAATCCTAACTCATATGAAAAAGTCCATGAAACTTGAGACCATTAGCGCCTTAGGCAAGCCTCTGTTCTTGTCCTTAGACGATTATCAACAGGTCTTAATAGGCAAGAGCGCAAGTCGCGCAGATATCCTGTGTTTGCATGTTGTCAAATACGCAAACTCAGTCAACCTACAAAACAATCAGCAGTGCGATAGCTCTGTTAGTGAAGGCATACAAAATCAATATCTTTTACTTGTGAGTGTAATTGAGTCAAAGTTCTTACAGGACTTCACTAATACTGCTGCAATACAATCAGCTGATCAGGCTCAAAAGTCACTCCAGTACTTGAGCATGCCTCTATTGAATGACTTTGCAGATAGAAGACTATATTTGGCTAAATTCGCAGATATGCTTGCCGATAACTATCAAGCAAGATCTCCAAATGAGTATGAGGTATTCTCCAAGATCCAGACTCTGATTCGAGAAGAACAGATTGACATCATGTTCTCTGGTTACTCATTTGTTTTTGCCATTAATAAAGTAAACGACACAGAGGAACAAAATAAGGCTCTGCAAGCTTCCGTCCATCAAAGCACTGTAGATAACTCAAACGACCCACTGAGAATTATTCAGCTCCATATCCATCATGACCCAGTCTCTAAGCTTATGGAGGCATACACTGATGATCGTTGCTGCATAAAAACTAATGCAATTGATGATGAAGAGATCGGTCAACAAACAAAGTACAAAGAACTGCAGTCATCCATCAATGTGTTTGAAGAAATGCTTGAAGCAGATGGCATGTATCTTCTCAAAGAGTACTTGGATATTAAGCATCCTCAGATTATCAAGCTGAAGCCGCACAAATCGTTAGTACTTACTGATAGCTCTAATACAAAGGCAGCATCAGTAAACACTAAAAACATAGATAGTAAAGCAACATCTTCAAATACTCAGGCCCAGGCTCCAAATGTCATTGATCAGCCTAAAGCAGCATCGCATGACAAACCAAGGGCTAATACAGAAGACTCTGAAACTAATGGTTCCAATAAGGACACCATAGATCAAAGTTCACAAAACAGAGATGTAGCTACAAGCACTACAAAAGATACTGATCATGGTTCAAACAATAATACTTTGACCAACGAAGATAAGTCTTCTAGCGAAGCTAAAGAGCAAGTCGATCAAAAGTCAGTGACTACAACCACGCCTAGAGACGACACTAATGGCAGTGCCGCTGTATCTGAAGGTGACTCTGGCTCAAAGTCTAATTATGAGAATAGTAAAGACACTGCCTTAGTTACTAAGAAAGCTGATGCCACAACAGATACCAATGAGGCAGTTGATCCTTCAGAACCTAAAAACTCTAAGGAGCAACAAGGTTCTGGTAGTGAGGCTACAAGTGCTACTGCTAAACCTGGCGTATTTAAACCAATGTCGCCGTTCTTTAATCAACAGCAACAACAAGAGCCTGTTAAAGAGAATGAAGTCGCGACATCAATAACCGCCAAGCAAACTCCAAAGGACATAAGTCGCCAGGAGTTGATGAATAGATTCTTTGCAGAACATATTAAAGTAAAAGAATACCTCGATAGCTGTACAGCTACAGTAGACTTTGAAAATCCTAAAAATCTTGAACACCTTGATGAGTTTATCCATCAGCTCATCAAAAAACTCAATAAGGGCAATGTTTCTGTAAGAAAGAAGCGCATCACCACCTCAGGCGGATACGTTGAGCTTAGTGGTGATGAAACTCTGACCACTAAGTCTATCAGTGCTCTTCACGAGTATATGCTGACACAGCATGGCTTTGATATCACCGATGTAACTGCTATTAGCAAAGCAATTGCAATTAGAGTTGAGTTTAAAGACTTTGACAGAATCTTCGTGCCTTATGAGGCCATGCTCAAAGACCGTGAGTTTAACTACGACACCTACACAATTGATGGGGTAGAGTACTTAGGCTTTAACAGTCGCTTTATTCTTGGCATCAAAGACGATGATGGTTCTCAAATGTACTTGGACTTAAGACGAGATGCTCCACATACTCTTATTGCTGGCGGTACATCCTCAGGTAAGTCCACCATCATGAAGATGATGATCATGGACATGATCTTGACCAACCTGAGCTCAGAACTAAGAGTTATCTTGATTGATCCAAAGGATGGTGTCGAGTTAGGAGAGTTTAAAGATCTGCCTAATGTAGGAGTTAAAAACTTCCCTAGCCAAGAAGAATACCAAGAGTGCTTTAACTCTATCGTAGATGAGATGGAGCAGCGCTATAAATACATGAGCCAATTTAGGCAATTGCTCAATCAGGAACTTGGAGATGATGCACCTCCAATCCCTGACATTGACGAGTACAATAAATTTATGGCCAAGTACTTTGACGAGCATAATAAGACACCAGGATTTACCGTTCCTGGAGGGCTGCCACTGCGAATGGATCATGTCATTATGGTCATTGATGAGTTTGCTGACATTACCTTAACAGAAGGAAAGAGTAGCTCAATAGAAACGCTTATAACTCGCCTTGGCAATAAGGCACGAGCTGCTGGTATCTTCTTAGTGTTGGCAACCCAAAGACCATCAGTAAAGGTTGTAGATGGCTCTATTAAGGCTAATACAGGCAATAGAATCTGCCTTAAAGTAGCCTCTAGAACTGAAACAATGATTGCACTTGGAGATCGTGGTTCGTACGATGCTTCTAAACTAGCTGGTAAAGGTCACATGATCGCTAAGCTTGGTGGTGAAGAATATATGATTCAGGGTGCATATATGTCTAGCGATTGCCTTGTCGCTTTGCGCAAAGCAATACGAGCAGACTATGAACTACGTCTAGCATGTACACAAAGCTAAAGAAAACAGCATGAGCATATAAGCGCAATCTAAATAACCTTAGGTAGCCTTAATTAAAGACAAATGCTGCAGCATACTAAGCTGCAGCATTGTCAGATCATGCAAGCTGTATATGGATTAAACAACTACATACATAAGTCGTTTATCAGCATTAGCGGCTCGTACTCACCAAAACAAAGTGCACGTACATGTCTTTGACCATCAAGCATGTTGGCTATCATGTGCCTCAAGCACACACGACAGCTGTAGCGTGAGATCTAGGCTATCACCATGCTTATAGCGTAGCTATCAGGGTTATGTGCTGGAGATCATCACCAAGGCCCATATGATAATGACTGTGAAAAAGGTCGTAATCTGAATGTAGCTAAGGAAGTCGCACACAGCTGTGCCCAACAACTGCTAATAGCAAATGATCTTTTTATGTACTTTTTATGTAAAAATTTGTGTACGCAAAAGTACCCCTTGCAATAGCTTAGGAGGGGTAGCTAGAAGACAGTTGGTATAAGTGAGAGCTCTGCATTAATCTCGCTACTCACAAAGGGGAGTCAGCAGAGAATTGCATATATAAGCGCTTTGATCGCTATGAATACTATCGATGGTATATAGAGGGGAATTGAGGAAGGTGCCAGGATTTTGCAGGGTGTAGAAACGAAAAAACCACCTTGCGGTGGTTATTTTTATGTAAAACTTGTGTTTTACTTTGCCTAGAATGGCTTATTTATCATGAAAGTGGTGCTGATACCGAGAATCGAACTCGGGACCTCACCCTTACCAAGGGTGCGCTCTACCAACTGAGCCATATCAGCACTAAGTAGTGGCGGAACGGACGGGAATCGAACCCGCGACCTCCTGCGTGACAGGCAGGCATTCTAACCGGCTGAACTACCGCTCCGCAAATTATTAAGCCTGGCGATGACCTACTCTCGCACAATCGTACGTTGCACTACCATCGGCGTCACTGCATTTCACTTCTGTGTTCGGAATGGGGACAGGTGGGTCTGCAGCACTATGGTCGCCAAGCAATTCGGTGTCTAAAAATCTATCAGCAAGCTGCGAGCGAC
>NZ_AXWV01000085.1 GCF_000482845.1 Anaerobiospirillum succiniciproducens DSM 6400 | reverse complement strand
TTATAGCTTTAATGAAGAGTCAAACGGGCGCATACTATCGTTTTAGATAGGAGTTAGCGCACGCGGTACTGTACAGTAATCAATATTTGTGAGGATTCTCACACATTCCTAGATTTTCGCATAAGAACCGCCATTCCTATCAAGCCTTGCGCTTTCTTATCATATCTAGACATTTTCAAATAGCTTCCTTAAGAAAAGCGCAAAAGTACCATGCATACTAAACTAAGTTAGCTAAGTGGTGTCTTTGATAATCCTATTTATAACAAGGCGCTGCACCGATTATGGTGGCTATGCAATATCTTGAAAAATTTTGAGGGCCGAATATTGCAATTTAAAAAGGGCTTGCTATAATGCACATCACTTGATTCACCACGGTGATGAAAATGACCCCGTAGCTCAGTTGGATAGAGTATCAGTTTCCGAAGCTGGTGGTCATGAGTTCGATTCTCATCGGGGTCGCCAATCAAGGTCTTACTGGATGCGAAAGTGGCGGAATTGGTAGACGCGCTAGCTTCAGGTGTTAGTACCGCGAGGTGTGAGGGTTCGAGTCCCTCCTTTCGCACCATCTCAGTAAACGAAAAGAAAGTCATCAATCGATGACTTTTTTTGTTTCTGTATGTTGTATCTATGCAGTAGCGATAAATCCTACAAATAACACATTTAGTGCGTTATTCAAGAGCTAATCTCCACGGCACAAGCAGTGCCAATCAATCCTGCCTCATCAAGTTATTAAGTTCAGATTTAGTAAAGAACCTTGCATTTAATATCCGTCTAGACCTGCATACTGCACATAACGCAGAGCTCAGCGTACTTATGGCTAGGCTAAAACGTGAAAGATTAATGCTGCAGGTGATCTTTAGGCATGAAAAAAGGGAACTTGCCGTCAGTATCTTTGATAGCAATGTTCCCTTCTGAAAAACAGCATAGTGGCCAATAGGCCTAGCTGCTAAGAGTATTTATTAATCGAGATTGAAGGATGGGCGGATAAGCTCACACCACTTCTTGATACGCTCATCGGTCAGCTCTGGCTGATTGTCTTCATCAAGAGCTAAGCCTACGAAGTTATCGTGGTTATAAAGAGGGAGTGGGCTTGTAAAATCATAGCCCTGAGTTGGCCAGAAGCCTACGAACTTAGCGTTACGGAACTGGAAAGTCTCGTAGAGCATACCCATGCCGTCGAGGAAAGTGTCAGGATAGCCGATCTGATCGCCGGTACCAAATAAAGCTACGATCTTACCGTCGAACTTCATATCCTCGAGCTTTGGCATGAAAGCATCCCAATCTTCCTGGAGTTCACCAACACTCCAAGTAGAAGTGCCGATGATGAGGTAGTCGTACTCACCCATCATTTCGCCGTCGGTGTTGATGTTGTGCAGATCAACATATTCCTCACCGAGTTCCTGAGCAATACGCTTGGCGATGTTACCGGTGGTGCCGGTATAGGTGCCGTAGAATAAGCCGATTTTTTTCATGCCTACTAGCCTTTAAAACATGACTGTCAGTCCCGGAGTGGATCTTATAGGTTCATACCATGCCACGTCCGTGGGTGCTGATAAAGTTTCAGCTGACAGGAGTATACAGACAAATTGTTTGCGTCACTTACAGCAATGTGGCGTATAAAAGTACACATAGTGGTAAGGCAGCGACTGATAAGAGATTGCTGTGGTCTTGTATCTGAGGCCGTGCATTGCAGTTTCCAGGGGGCAAACTATTGCTTGCTTGAATGCTGGAGAACATACACTCTGTTCTTGTTATGTTCAGTTCTGTCTAAACACAAAAGTAAGTGAACAATCAGACGTTTAGTACTTGAGCAAGTTTTAATAACTTATGACTCAGTGCAATCAAATGTCTGATTGAGGGACATGCGTCCAAGTGGCAGCATGCAGGACAAATCAAGAGTTGTAACAACAACTTGTAGCATCAAAGACAACGTGTGTCTTAAAGTCGCTTTGCCTGTTAGCTCTTAATAGCTAACCATCGCTGCCTGCAAGTTTTCTGCTAATAGCTGTCACCTTGCCTAAAAGCCCTTCGTGACTGACGAGGCAGAAAACCAGCTTGTAAACTGATTGTTGATGCCGCTATATGCATCATGAGCAACTTAAGCCCATTAAGCTAAGACATCTCACATAAAGTGCCTAAAACCATCTTTTAGGACGGTGTATTATAGCGTGTACATCTTGTTTATGGCCATTTTATGACTCAATCATATGTACTTTTGTGTAAATATGACTGTGGTTCAATGACTGATACGCGCTTTTTGACCAATTACATGTGATAACGTCAATTGTACGAGAAATACTGAGCTTAGCTGATTGTTGCAAATGATTATCACAAAGCGCTTTTTTCTTTACAAAATCAACACACAAAGTTGCATAGAAATTGTTTCAAAAGGCGCTTTAACAGCATCGTCACACCATCATGTAAGTTAAATATTTCCCGATACAAAGGCACATAGCAACGTTCAATTGAAGAGTAAATGGCTTACTAGAGTCAATGATAAAAGTACACTAAGAACTTTTTACATTGTTATAAGACAAAAAATACAGACACAAGGCCTATATTCTAGGCCTTAGTTGTAACATTTCTTGCTTAGATTTCTAGTAGCTATTTAGTATGGTTACTTAGCGTTAGCTGCGCTAACGATAGCAACAGCGGTAGTTGCGATGTCGTTTAAGAATGGACCTTGTGCAAAAGGACCTACGTGAACAATTTCACGCATGAGCGCAACATCTTCTTCCAAAGAGCCACCCTCAAACTTAACTGGCAGTACTAAGCCAAGCTGCTGAATGTACAGAGCATCCTTTAAAGAGGCCTCTGGCATCTTAGTACGTGCGCGGTAGATAGCTAATGCAATCTCGTAGACTTCCTTGCTGCTAATACCATAGTGGCGGTTATCAAAAGCCTCAAGAGCAGCACGACGAGGGAGAGCTAATACCTTCACCATCTCACGACCGAGCTGAACGTTCTTAAAGTCTGACTTAATGAGGAGATTTAAAGAGCATAACTTCTCAGCCCAAGCCTCACTCATAACAAGCAGAATAACGTCAGTATCAGTAGCGTAGATCTGATATTCCTTTCTAAGCTCTAATGGACCAGTGATGGTAGCGTGAGGAGCTGTCTGTACAAACTCATCGACATACTCACCAACATGGAAGTAAGGCTCGATGATATCTTTAGCCATGTTGTGCTTAGCGTGCAGCTCATTGATGGTCATACGGCTTAAACCACCCTTGCCATCAGAGTAGTCCTCAGGAGAGCGTAAGTCTTCATCATCGTACTGACCACGTAAAGCATTGGCTAGTAAGGATGCGTCAGCAACTTTTGGAGTCTTGGTGTAGCAAGGAAGCACTACACCGTAAAGCTCACAGATAATGCCATCACGCATGTTGATAAATGGATCCTTGTGGCGAGTACCCCACATACATGCAGCAACTACGTGAGAGTAGTAGCAGCTACCGTAAACACGAGCATCTGACAGGCGCATCATGACGTGTGAGCTTGGGCTGATGAGTAAGTAACAATCAATCTCGCCAGTCTCATCGATGTGTAACTGCAAAGCACGCTTTGGCAGGTAACCCTCTTGTACCCAGCGCTCAGCTAATGCAGGACGAGCAGCTAAGATATCGAAGCGGCCATCTTCACTTACGTAGAAGGCAAACTCTTCACCACGGTCGCGATCTACAGCAATCTTGATTCCGTCAGGTAAGACCTCGCCAATTGGCAGAATGCTCGGTGAGGTGTCATCCATATCGATAACAAACAAACTCTCGTTGACGAATCCAGACATTGATAGCTCCTAAGGCTGATGGCCCTTGTTTATCGGCATGCATCGAAGCGATACAAGCCTATTCAAATAGTAAAAAGGTTATATTTAGCATACCCTAGCAAATGTGATATGCATTGAAAATCTTTGTCACGCGGAAAGACTATCACCTAAGCAAAAGCAAAAGGATCTGTCATGATCCTAAAGAAAGCCTAATTTCACGGCCTTTTGACCATCTACTGATCTTAGTAATCCTCTTCTACATGGCTAGATATTCTCATGTGTATCAGCATTGTTATGTATTTCAAATGCTTAGCGCTAGCCTCGTAGTTTAAGAGCCATCCGCCTTAAATTTCTTGTTTACACCATGCTTGTGGCGTAGCAGTCTATCTGCAGTTGCATCAGCAGCTACCTTTACATTTGGCTATGGCTACGATCTTGATTGGCGGGCATGAAAAAGGCCCAGCTGGCGGGCTGAGCCTGAATGGAGAAAGCTAAATTGGATAAGCTGCATTAGTTAGAATTAGTAGTTATCGACTAATGCCTCTTATTAATTAGTACTTGTCAAAGTATTCTTGGATCTTTGCTGGATCCTTGGTCTTAGTTAAGGCAAGCTGCAGTAATACGCGGGCCTTTTGTGGGTTTAAGAACTGACCTGCAACAAAGCCGTACTTCTTATCGTCGATCTCGGCGTCTTTGGTAGCTGAGCCTGTTGGAACACGGCTAGAGCGAACTACTGCTACACCGTCTTTAGCGGCCTTCTCAAGTAATGGGAAGAGGTTCTTATGGATGTTGCCATTACCAACACCGGCAGTAACAATACCCTCATAACCTGCATCTAATAAAGCCTTGAGCGGCTCAGCTGGTACGTTGGAGTAGTTGTAGACAATGCCAACCTTAGGCAGTTTGTCGAGCTTGCTAACATCAAATGGAGTGTCCTTGGTATGAGGAGTGTCTGGGGTGTTAGCAAAGTGAACTTTGGAGTTGAAGATGTAGCCCATGGTGCCAAAGTTTGCACCTTGGAATGTTTCAACAGAGGTAGTGTTGGTCTTAATTACGTCGCGAGCAGAAATGATCTTGTCGTCCATGGCAACCATGGCACCGCGACCGCCTGCCTCTTTAGTTGAGGCAACTACTACTGCGTTGTATAGATTCTTAGGACCATCAGCTGATAGACCAGTAGATGGCAACATTGCGCCTACAAAAACGATAGGCTTTTCGCACTTGGCAGTTAGATTAACAAAATAAGCAGTTTCTTCCATGGTATCGGTGCCGTGTGTTACCACGAAGCCATCTACCTTGTTACAGTCTTGGTTAATGGTCTTAACTAAGGTTAACCAGACATCGTCGGTCATGTCTTGAGAGCCGATCTGAACTACTTGCTTAGGGATTACATTAGCGATTTCTGCAAGCTGTGGCACTGCAGCTACGAGATGGTTTACAGAAACCTTACCAGCAGTGTAAGCAGTGTCAGTAGCAGACTGACCAGCACCGGCAATGGTACCGCCAGTGGCTAAAACTTCAACATTTGGTAATGCCATAGCGGCGCTGCTGCTTGCGACAAATAAGGCTGCTGCTAAAAGAGTACGCTTGATCATGCAAAAGCTCCTAGAAAATTCTCGTAATAACCGTGAACTAAGAGAAAAACCACGCCACACAACAAGTCTTGAGAGTGGTCAGTTGTGCTAGCAAATGCTGCTATCGAATCTAAAGATCAATCTTTTCTTAAGCGATAACGTTTTTAAGATGCCCATTACTAGCATTAAAAGAAGCAATCTAAGTGAAACCAATGATTGTAGAGAGCTTCTTTTACATTCACTGCACCGATGTTGGAAACAATAGCCCAAAATCGCCCTAAAAATGCGCAAAGTGCTTTTAAATTTAACAAAATGGGATGTGGGTTTTACTCTTGAGTTTTTGGTGATGACAAAGCTTAATTACTGGTATAGCAGCGTATTGGTTATGTGTAATGATAATGAAATGGCTATTTTTTGAGGATTATTCTTTCTAGTACCACGTTGACTTTTAGAACTTAAGAGTTTAATTGGCGAACAGATAGAACAACGCTATGCAACTATTTGCAGTAAATCTGCAATCTATTTGCACTTTTTATGAGCAAAGTATGACTCAAAATGAGGCCTGCATCATAGATACTGATAAGTTTAATTAGTTAATGCTACATAGGATCACAAAACCATCTTTTAGTAGTGTTACTGATGTTACTTAAGCCTATAATTCCATTTTCTTTGACACAGTTTAATACACTTCATTGTCTTGCATGCTTAATATTAATGCTCCAAACTCACTGAAACATTTACTAACTGTGCTCATAATCAAATCAAGTACCTTTACCGTTTCCTTATTCTTTAGCACAGAAATTTTGCTATGCGCTAGATTGTATTTTTACTAAGGATTATGGAAGGAATTTACTCACGCAAACTTAGGCGTGTGGATACTTTACTAGTTTGCCAAACTCTTCTAAGACTCGTAGCTATTGAGAGATCAAGCTTATTTAAGCTGATATCTATAAGTCTATTACACTTGTGTACGTCGAGATAGAAGACTTCCCTAGACTGCTCTAAACCTCACCTTAACAGTGTAGGCTTAGCTTCATGAGTGCCATTATGTAGTTGATTGCGTCTAGGCAGTGTTTTGGCGCTGCTTGCAAACATCAGGAGCTATCATGGTCAGAAATTCTCTGGTCCGACGCATTGCTATTTCTAGCATCCTGTCTAGCCTAGTGGCTATCATTGCCATTACATTTGTGTTCTATCAGATCTCAGTATCACTGATTCGTCAGGAGATTCTGCGTGAACAGCTTCCGGCTAAAGTTGAACTCATTGCCAAGAACATTCACTCTGAGATTGACCCATTCATACAGCTGTCACGTTCTATGGCATTGTCTAGACATACCATCAATTGGATGAAGAGTAATCATGATCCAGCATTTTGGGATGATTACCGCGAGGAAGTTAACTCTATTAAAAAAGAGTTCAGCCTGTACTCTACTTTCTTAGCCACTTTCACAAAAGGTATTTATATCTACAACGGTGAGGATTTAGGTCCACTGCAGTTTAATGGTCGTGATGCCTGGCTCAATGAAACCATTGAAAGCAGTGATACTTATGTGGTTAATACTGATATTGACGATGTAACTGGCGATCTTGCCTTATATATCAACTACAAGGTATTTGACGATAATCGTAAGGTTATCGGTATAACCGGTGCTGGTGCCAACATTAGCGATCTTATTACTATGATCGGTAATCAGAAGTTTGGTGATACTGGCCACTTTATTTGTGCGGCTGATGACGGTACTGTGCAGTTACATGCTAATCCTAAGCTCATCTTAGAGGCTAAGACCGACGACATCATGCCGGGCTTACACGCTGTGGTACAAAATATCATCAACAAAGGGCTGCCATACGATACCTATACTGCCAAAGATGGCACTGAATATGTGGTTTTAGCTCTTAAAGACAAAGAGTTAGGATGGACCATCATTGGACTTATCACTCGTGATGAAGTTACAGCTCCTCTTACCCAAGTGCTTAAAGCATCTGCATTAATTGGAATTCTGACAATTATCTTAATTTTTGTCTTTAACTTCTTCATTTTCCGTATGCTACATGGTCGCCTTGCCTTACTTACCTACAACATTAAGGCATTTGCTGACTTCTTTGATCGCAAGACTAAGGTTCCTGCATTCAAACGTGCAGCTAATAAGGATGAGATTGCCGAGACTATCGATATCCTGTGCGATATGGGCGAGAGGATCGAAGAGGGTGTTGTTGATAACATCAAGTCTATAAATGCAGTGCAAGAAACCATTAATGATGTGGGTGCTGGTAATCTTAATACTCGTATTCGCTATGAGCCGAAGGATGATTACGTAGCTAATTTAACCCACTCACTTAATGACACTATTGCTGGTGTTTATGGTCTGCTCTCTCAAGTCACCGACCTTATCCACAGCTTTGAGAACAATGATTTCCGTGGTCGTATCGATAATGAACAGGCTCAGGGCATGTACAAGGAGCTCATTGACGGTATCAACGGTTTAGGTGATGCCATGAGTTCTGTATTAGCAGCTGATAGAGCTTTATCTGACTCACTGCGCGAGAAGTCACAACAGCAGACTAGCTCTGTTGGTGCTATTGCTAAGTCAATTGATGATCAGCTGCGCCTTATCGACAATACACTTAATGCAACACGAACCATTACTGCTTCTAACGAAGAGGTTGGTATTCGCACTAAGGAAATTGAAGATAACGCAGCTAAGATTCAAAATGTGGTTGCCTCAATTCGAGACGTAGCCGATCAGACTAACCTTCTTGCGTTAAATGCTGCTATTGAGGCTGCTCGTGCTGGTGCTCATGGTCGTGGCTTTGCTGTGGTTGCTGATGAAGTTCGTGCTTTAGCTGGTGTAACACAGAACAGCTTGAACGATATCATTCAGATCTCTAGCAAACTCATCGAGAACATCAATACTCTTAAGAGTTCTGTTCAGTCACAATCTCAATCTCTTACCCTGATTGAGTCTTCATCAGATGATCTGCGTGCAAATAGCCAGAACAACTCTGCCTTAATTGCAGATACAGAGAACATTACTCGCGAGTTAGATATGATTGCTGAGCGCATCAGCCAGGAAATTGCTCACAAGCAGTTCTAGTGCAAAAGGCAAATTGCCAATTTGATGCTATGCCAAACCAAAGAATGGCAGCTTCCCCATCCAAGCTAACGCTAAGCGAATGTAACAGCTCGGCTTAGTTAAAGCTAAGGCTAATGTAACTGCCTTGCTAAGTTAAGGCTCTAGCATCACTTTAAAAGAGGGTCACTTCCTAAAGGTTGTGGCCCTTTTTTATGTCAGAAAAACATAGCTCATCCACTTACTACCACTGAAGATCAAGGGATAGGTTTTGCCTGCAGAGCTAAAGAGAAAGGTAAAGGCGACCCCATTAAAGTAAGAAGCGCTAGCATGGCCATGGCATGTTGTTACAAGTGGTGAATAGATATGGCTTGGTGCTGGTGGGGATGGTTTTTGATATGAAAGGTTGAGACCTTATGCAGGCAAGTTCACTTGTCACAACCTGGTTCTGACTTGGCCAAGCTAGGCTCACATGTCACGGCTAGGTTCGGTTGAGGTTTAGGTAGGATAGGTTGCACCGCTGCAAGGCTTGAGTCTATCTAGTCTAGATTGCGGCGCTGAAAGGCTCGAGTCTATCTAGGAGAGATTCGCATTGAGCTCTGATATGAGAGCTAGGACGCTAAGAGGCTAGCGGTGAGGATGTGGATGGAGGGCAAAGAAAAAGCGCAGCTTGCGCTGCGCTTTATATGGCCATGTAGGCCTGTAAGGATTTTGGGTATGTGTCCCTGACTAAGCAATGCTTAATCAGGGTGATTGCGACTCTTGTTAGGAGAGTCGTGAGAGTGATTACTCTTGTGGAGGGAGCTTGCGCCCGTTTTCGATAGCACGCTGCTGTCTTTCACGGATGCGAGCCTCTTCGATTTCAGCCATCTTCTTCTTTTGATCTGCAGGAATGTACTTAGTGAAGTAACGCATTACTAGTACGAAGAATACAGGCACGAAGAAAATAGCCAAGATGGTAGCTGAGAGCATACCGCCGATAACGCAGATACCAATCTCATTTCGACCTGCCGCACCAGCACCTGAGGAGATAGCTAATGGCAGCACACCGAGCACGAATGCGGCAGAGGTCATTAAGATAGGACGCAGACGGATACGTGCAGCCTCAATAACTGAGTCTGTAAGGCGGTGGCCTTTGTCATAGAGCTCCTTTGCGAACTCTACAATCAAGATCGCGTTCTTAGCTGACAGACCTACAGTGGTTAAGAGACCTACTTGGAAGTACACGTCATTTCTTAAGACTGTTTGTACTGGCAGGTACTGGGTAATCAGAGCAGCTAATACAGCACCGATAATACCAAGTGGAACCACGAGCATAACAGCAAAAGGAATGGACCAAGACTCATATAAAGCTGCTAAAGACAGGAATACGATGAGTAATGATACTGCGTATAAGAGTGGAGCCTGTGAGCCAGACAGACGCTCTTGGAATGAAACGCCAGTCCATGAAATACCATAGCCAGATGGCAGTACTTCACGAGCGATACGCTCCATTTCATTCATAGCCTCACCAGTTGAAACACCAGGAGCTGGGGCACCTTGAATGTTCATGGCACCTACACCGTTAAAACGCTCAAGACGTGGGGAACCAAAGTCCCACTGAGTGCGAATGAACGCTGAGCAAGGAACCATTTGGCCCTTGTTGTTACGTACATACCACTTATTAAGGTCGAGCTCATTCATACGGGCATCTGCTTCGGCCTGAACGAACACCTTCTTAACACGAGCGTGTTCCATGAAGTTATCGACATAAGCAGAACCCCATGCTACAGATAAGGTGCTATTAATATCAGAAATGGTCAGACCTAAAGCTAAGGCCTTCTCATAATCGATATTCAGCTTGAACTGAGGAGTATCTTCTTGTCCGTTAGCACGAACCTGCATTAACAGAGGTGACTGCTGTGCGGCATAGATATACTCTTGGCGCATCTTGGTGAGGGCCTCATGACCGGCACCGCCATTATCTTGCAGATAGAGCTCGAAACCAGAGGCAACACCGAGCTCAGGAATAGCAGGGAGGTTGAAGGCAAAAGCCAGACCCTCACGAATGCCCATTAAAGGCATGTAAGAACGGTTTACGATAGCATCAGCATGCTGATCAGCGCGGGTGCGCACAGACCAGTCCTTTAAGCGTAAGAATGCCATACCAGCATTCTGGCCAGCACCTGAGAATGAGAAGCCACTAATGGACATGATGGACTCAATGTTTTCACCTTCTGCAGTGGTGAAGTAATTGGAGATCTTGTCAAGTGCGCTATTGGTCTTTTCAACAGTGGATCCTGCAGGCAGACTTACCATGGCCATGAGCACACCTTGGTCTTCGTTTGGTAAGAAGGCTGAAGGAATGCGCATGAAGCAGAATACTAAAGCTGCACAGATAGCAAAGTAAGCTACGATCTGACGCTTTAACTGATTTACTACCTTGCTTACGTGCTTTTGATAAGAGTGAGATGCTAAATCAAAAGCCTTATTAAACCAAGTAAAGAACTTGGTTACAGGCTTCATCAGGATATCACCCTTGTCTTTAGCAAAAGCCATAGCCTTATTTTTAGGAGCAGCCTCACGCTGTTCTTTAGATAAGAGCATGGTTGCACACAGTGCTGGAGTCAAAATCAGGGCTACTAATACTGAAAGCACCATGGAAGATACGATGGTAATAGAGAACTGACGATAAATAACACCAGTAGAACCACCGAAGAAAGCCATAGGAATGAATACAGCTGACAGTACCAGTGCAATACCGATAAGAGCGCCAGTAATCTGATCCATGGACTTAATGGTTGCCTGACGAGGAGGTAACTCCTCTTCATCCATAATACGCTCTACGTTCTCAACCACCACAATGGCGTCGTCAACGAGCAGACCGATGGCCAGCACAATTCCGAACATGGTCAGAGTGTTAATGGAGAAGCCGAGCACGGCCATGATGGCGAAGGTACCTAAGAGCACCACAGGCACAGTAATAGAAGGAATCAAGGTTGCGCGGAAGTTCTGTAAGAACAGATACATAATCAGCACAACAAGCACGACAGCTTCGATTAAGGTCTGGAATACTTCCTCAATGGATACCTTAATAAACTCAGTGGTGTCGTATGGATAATCAAGCTCAATCCATTCAGGGAAATATGCTGAGAGTTCGTCCATCAGTGCTTTAACGTTCTTAGCAGTATCCAGAGCGTTAGCGCCTGAGGCCAGACGAATTGCAATACCAGTAGAATCTTTGCCATTGTAGGTAGCGCCGATCTGATAGGACTCAGAGCCAAGCTCAATTCTAGCTACATCCTTTAAACGCACCATGGTGCCGTCAGTGTTAACGCGTAGCAGAATGTTTTCAAACTGCTCAACGTTCTCAAGACGCTTCTGACCAGTAATAGAGTAAGAGTATTGCTGGCCTGGAACAGCAGGAGTACCACCTAAAGAACCATAGGTTACCTGGGCATTTTGAGCCTTAATAGCTGCAGTAATCTCAGGAACAGTAATAGCTAAGTTAGTAAGCTTTTCTGGGTCTAACCAGATACGCATGGCAAACTCAGAGCCGAATACCTGTAGATCACCTACGCCAGCAACACGAGCTAATGGCTCACGAATGTTGGCGAAGATGTAGTCAGACAGGTCAGTACGGTTGTGCAGAGTATCTTTAGTGCTAAGACCGACCACCATTAAGAAGGCATCGGTAGACTTAGACACGTTAACACCATTAGTCTGCACTACTGCTGGTAACTGTGACTGGGTCTGCTGGAGCTTGTTTTGTACCTGCACCTGAGCAATATCAGGATCGGTACCAGGCTCGAAAGTAATGGTAATAGAAGAGTTACCGTACGAGTCAGAGTTAGCTGACATGTACATATAACCGTCAAGACCCGTCATATTCTGCTCAATAATCTGTGTTACTGAGCGCTCCACGGTAGAAGCATCAGCACCTGGATAAGAGGCGCGGATGGATACAGCAGGAGGTGCAATAGTCGGGTATTGGGATACTGGCAAGGTAAATACAGATACGATACCTGCCAGCATAATTACGATCGCAATAACCCATGCAAAGATAGGGCGATCGATAAAGAAACGTGCCATAAAGCTATATTCCTTCGCAGCGCTTAAGCTACAAGGGCATACATGAACTCATGATTGCCATCTTAGAAGGTGTAGCGCTACTGATTGCAGCAGGTTATTTGGCTGGCTTTTCAGCGCCCTTCTGTGCAGCTTCCATAGCAGCTGCATCGATGATTGGAGTGCCGGAGCGAATCTTCTGCAGATTAGAGCCAACAATACGATCACCTGCCTTCAGGCCAGAGGTAACAACAAAGTAGCCTTCATACTCAGTGCCGATCTTAATGATGGTACGTTGAGCGATGCCCTTGTCATCAATGGTGAACACATAGCTAAGGCCGCCAGACTCACGAATAACAGTATCCTGCTTAACTACAACAGCCTCTGGCAGGGTACCTTCATGTAAGTCACCACGCAGGAACATGCCTGGCAGTAACATGTGATCTGGGTTAGGAACAATAGCTCTCAGGCTTACCATGCCAGTAGTCTCATCAACAGACACGTCGGAGAACTCAAGCTGACCTTGGTGCTGGTACTTTTGACCATTAGAGAAATAAATGTCTACAGGAGCCTTGCCATCAGTGGTCTTAAAACGACCAGTGCTCAGAGCAGCACGCAAAGCCATGTGGTCTTCAACGGTTTGACCTAAGTCAACATACATAGGATCAAGCTGCTGAATGATGGTTAAAGGATTGGTCTGCTGAGCATTAACCAGTGCACCTTCGGTGACATTGGATTTGGAGATACGTCCTGAAATAGGAGCATAAACCTTGGTATAAGCCAGGTTGATATTGGCTGTTTCTACAGCAGCTTCTGCAGCCTTAACTGCAGCGTCAGCCTGGAGGTATGCTGCCTGAGCATCATCGTAGTCTTGCTTACTTACAGCTTTCTTCTCTAATAAAGAACGATAGCGATCAGCCTTTAACTTAACGGTATAAAGGCTAGCCTTAGCACTCTTTAAGTTAGCTGCAGCAACATTGGCCTGTGCTTCATATAAAGCAGGGTCGATCTGATAGAGCTGATCGCCTTGGTTTACAGTTGAACCTTCGGTGAACAAGCGCTTTTGAATAATGCCTGATACCTGAGGACGAACCTCGGCACGGCGGGTAGAGCTAACACGGCCAGTGAGAGTGGACACAATTGGCACTTCCATGGTCTTAGCTACTACGATATCCGCAGGAACACCCTGAGGACCAGATTGTTGCGCACCGTCACCACAGGCTGTGAGCATAAACACTGCTACAGCAAGAGCACTCGGAACGAGATACTTCTCTTTTAAATTGGACAGGAACATACCTGATAATCCTTATTTAATAAATTGCTTAATTTGCTAGATTTCAAGGCTCTTAGTAAATAAAAGTCTTGGAAAATAACAAAACTCCTAAGCAAAATGCCTAGGCACAAGTGAGCAGAGCTTCAGCTATATATATGAAGAGTGCCACACTGCTAGCTTTTAATAGCCGCATAAGCGACTTTAAACCATATTGGCCCAAGAAATAGTCAAGATGGCTTAGTTTTAAACCAAGACTAGGCATAAGCCTAAGTCTTGATGAAATCTTGGTACTACAGGGAGACAAGAGCGAGAGTTGATCCCCGTAACCTTATAGATGCTTATGTTTTAGTCTCAATTATCTAAAGGTTAGTAGCCCATATAAGGGTGCTAGATCTTAGATCTAAGCTTTAATTTTGATAAAGTCATTTCAGCACGCTTTTGTCAGCTCAAATATAGAAATATATGGCATACCTTTTATAAAAAAGTACTAGTGCCATACGCCTATAGCGCTGAGTGCATCTTTTACTCTATATACGTACTGTCATAAAAACTGAATACCTAAGCACTTATAAAGCCCATAAAGTGCGCTTTTAAGCATCATAAAAGTGCAGTTTTAAGATGTAGTACAAGTTTTAAGAGTCGGCGTGAATTGCTCCAGCCAAATCTTACGATTATGGCGTGAGCTTCATGGCGTCGTTGCGCCAAATCTCATATGGTTAACAAGTTACCCATATCGGCTGAAACACGCAGCCGCTATCAAATAGCTTCTTTACAGAAGCATTTTTGAATACTTTTCTAATGATATTAAT
>NZ_AXWV01000084.1 GCF_000482845.1 Anaerobiospirillum succiniciproducens DSM 6400 | reverse complement strand
ATTCAAGCCTCCTCCAATTTCAGTAATCCACTCATCGACTATTGTACCACTGCTAAGTGCCCAAATCTGCATGGACTCAAGTTGACGCTCTAAATCTTGCTTTTGCCCCTTGCTACTGACTCTACAATAGACAACTGTATTTCTATGCTCAGCTTTAACGCCCATCACTGCGCGCAAGTCTGAATCATCAAAATACCTATGTCCAGAAGGCAGGCGTTTACTAGCTATTTTACCTTCTGCCTCCCAACGTCGGATCGTAGCTGGGGTACGGCGTACCAATTTAGCAAATTGTCCAATCTTATATGTGCTCATAATAAATGTATATTAACACATTTATCTATATTTTTCAAAACTGTTAATTGCTCTAGTGAGCCTCAGCCCATGTATCTCCAACACCAATGCCAACCTTGAGCGGGACTTTAAGTGTATAAACATTCTCCATAATGGAGGTAACCTTTTGTGTAAAGTCCTCAACAAAGTCTTCTCGAACTTCAAAGAGTAGCTCATCATGCACTTGTAAAGTTAGACGCACAGCATCCTTTTCTAAGGTATCAATATACTTTTGTACCTCGATCATGGCCTTTTTGATGATGTCGGCAGCACCTCCTTGCATAGGAGCATTGATAGCGGCTCTTTCAGCAGCTCTAAGAGCAACGCCTGTACTCTTGATGCCCGGAATCATTACTCTAAAGCCAGAGAGAGTAGGGGTGTAACCAGTCTCTTTAGCCTCACTAATGATGCTTTCCATCAGAGACTTGATGCGTGGATAACGAGTAAAGTAAGTCTCGATGTAGGCCTTGGCCTCTTTAGAGGACATGCCAGTTTGCTTAGCTAAGCCGTGAGAGGACATACCGTACATGAGACCAAAGTTGGTGGCCTTTGCATGGCTACGCTCATCATCGGTGATTTCATCAACACTCTTGCCAAGTACTTCTGATGCTGTGAAGCGGTGAATATCCAGATTGCTATTAAACGCACGAATAAGACCTGGATCATCTGAGAAGTGGGCAATAAGTCTTAACTCAATTTGTGAGTAGTCGGCAGAAACAAGCTTATAACCTTGTGGGGCGGTGAAGGCAGTACGAATTTGCTTGCCCTCTTTGCCTCGGGACGGGATATTTTGCAAGTTAGGATCAGAGCTTGATAAGCGACCAGTTACAGTTCCTGCAAGGTTAAAGACAGTGTGAATACGGCCAGTACGCTTAGAGATATAGGTAGGCAGCTTATCAAGATAGGTTGAGATAAGCTTGCTTAAAGCACGATAACGCTGAATCAAACCAACAATTTCAAACTCGTAGCTAATGTCGCTTAATACATCATCTGCAGTTGAGTAGGTAGGATTGCCATCTTTATCCATCTTAATGGACTTACGAGGATAAGGAATGCTTAAGTTCTCAAAGAGTATACGGCCAAGTTGTTTTGGCGAATTGATGTTAAAGGTCTCGCCTGCAATGTCATAGATGTCCCTCTCTAAAACATGCAGACTTGATTTTAAAGTACGTGACTGATTATTAAGCTCGGTACTATCTAAGTAAGCGCCTGAGCGCTCCATGAGATATAGAACTTCATTTACTTGGCAATCGAGCTCACAAAGTCTTTGACCATCTGTTAGCTCATTAATTTCATCCTTGAGCTTTTCATACAGACGGTAAGTAATATGGGCATTCTGACAGGCATAGTCTTTAAAAGTGCTGATATCTAAGGATTGAATCGCATCAGACTTCTTGTCTTTTACATCATTAATCTCAAGCGGGGTATATTTTAAGTACTGCTCGCTCAGTAGTCTTAGATCAGCCTTTAAAGATGAGTCGAGAATATGAGACATAATGATAGGGTCAGCGCCTATGCCTTTTACCTCTATGCCATTAAAGAATAAGCATAGACGTGCCTCTTTGCTGTTAAAAGAAACTTTTTTAACTTTCTCGTCATTAAAGACAGGGCCGAGAACCTTTTTAATATCATCTAGCTTGAGCTGCTCTTGAGCCATTAAATAATTATGGCTTAGAGGAATGTAGTAGGCCTCTTGAGCACTACAGCACAAGGAGACGCCCACAATAATGGCATCGCTTGGCTGTACCTCATTGGTACAAATTTCAAAGGCAAAGTAATCAGCTTGAGTAAGCTTTTCTTTAATATCTTCAAGCTCACTTAAAGAATAGATAACCTTAAAGATATCTTTATAGTCATCAATATTTTCACGACGACGTGAAGAAGTGCCTGATAGTGCAGCATCTTCTTTTAAAACTTGAGGGCCTAGGATATTAGATGTGTCGTCATTGCAACTTGAGGAGCTCTCACCAATGACCATTTGGCCAGAGTTTTCAAGCATCTTAAGGGCATCTGCACCAGTGGCAGTAGATCCCATAGTGCCAGTGAGTCCTTCGGACTCTTTCTTTTTGATCTGCTCATCAGCAAAACGATGGAACTCTAAACGCTCAAACAGCTCGATTAGTGCGTCGTGATTGTCTTTAGGTAAAACAAGCTCATCAATTCCAATAGGAAGCGGCACATCAGTTTTGATGGTAGCAAGCTTGTAGCTAAGTTCAATATTGTCCCATTGCTCTAAGAAACGCTCTTTAAAAGAAGCAGCTCCTCTAAATGACAGATTCTTAACTTCATCGATCTTCTCTTTAACTTCATAAATGCCGCCCATAGCATTTAATAGAGCGCTAGCTGTTTTATCGCCAACGCCTTTCATGCCTGGAATGTTGTCGGCACTATCGCCTTTTAAGGCGAGCAAATCGATGATGAGATGAGGAGGAACACCATACTTTTCGTACACCTGAGCAGCGTCGAAATGGATATTCTTCATCGTGTCTAAGAGCTCAATATCGTCATTAACGAGCTGAGCTAAGTCTTTATCGCCTGTGCAAATAACGACTTTATAACCAAGCTTCACGCCCTCAAGCGCATAAGAGCCTAAAACATCATCAGCCTCAACACCAGGTACTGAAACAAGTGGGATGCCCAATGCTTTAACTAAGTTATTGACTGGCTCAATTTGTTTACGCAGATCATCAGGCATCGGTGGACGTGTTGCCTTGTACTCAGAGTACATCTCATTGCGAAAACTTGGGCCTTTAGCGTCAAAGACAGCAATAACCTTTTGGTTTTTGAAATCGTTGAGGAGGCTGCGGAACATTCTGGTGATTAAATATACCGCACCAGTTGGAAATCCATCTTTGGTTGAGAATGATTGGCGGGCTGCGAAGTAAGCGCGAAAGAGGAAGGATGATCCATCAATCAGGATCAATTGCTTGGAGTCAGACATAGTACTTTAGAGCCCTTGTGTTTAAATTCATCTCATGCCGATTGCTGATATCTCAACTACGGTCAAGATGCTAAGGCTCCAATATGCCTGTGTCATTACGCTTATTGCGATACAGAACTAATCGGCTCATTTCCCGATTGCACAATGTACGTAGTATGAGTTGCTTGCCTTAACCCATACCACTCTTGCACAGTCGGGAAACTAACTGTAACTACTTGCCTAAAAGCCTGACGTTTAGCGTCCTATACCCATGGCTTTGTAGACACATCATCCACAGCTATGTATATATTAGGATATGATGAGAAAAAATGAAACTTATCTGACGAAAAAAAACGATGAATGTTGCAAATTTCATCTGTTTATGGTGTAAAATCGCGGCACATCTAAATATAAGTTTAGATACCGGTACAAGTCGCAATAGCGACATCTTGGGTGGCAGACAAGAGTATCGGCCTCTTTGTAAGTCAGTATGTATGGCTATTGCGTTTAACTATCTAAGCACAGATAGTACAGGGCAATAGGCCTCTAATGCTGTAACTTAGTATCAGGACAGGCATGTTTTGCATGGTCTAGTCGATTGATAAAAACAATAGAGGCATCTGAAACATATAATCACATAAGACGCTCAAAGCGGCGGATCTCTTTGAGTCTGTAAAGCTTAACGTGTACATTACTCGATTGTGTACAGTGATTATTTTCAGATAAGATGCTTAAGTTGATGTAGCCGCTCAGGCCCTCCATCTTGCTCTACATAGTGCTGCAAGAGTTATTTAGGCAGCATCAGTCAATCGAACGTCTCCATGGCATCTAAGCTAGATGCACTTTTATAGAACATTCTAAGTCCCATCTTTGTTATTGCGTGCACTTTAGATAGCTGAAGTTATACATGCTGATAATTAAGCAGTGCTGTACTTGCTGCATGTCTCTACGAGAGAGTGCAACAATAGGCACCTAAACGCTAAGCGCCATGCTTTCACATTTTTAGATAAGCCATCTATTATGACTGAGCGTATAGAGTGGGAGTAGGCGGTATTTGAGTAATAATTATGTTGCAAAATAACTATCCATTACGTCGACTGTTCTTGCTGCACATCTTCATCATTGTTTTAAGTAACTACACAGTGCAGATTCCAATCACTATTTTGGGCATCGAAACTACCGTAGGTACTTTCACCTTCCCATTTGTCTTTGTAACTACTGACCTGACTGTACGTCTGTATGGCCCTCAATTAGCACGTAAAGTAATCTTTGTTGCTATGTTACCAGCCTTAGTTGCATCGTATATCGTGGGCACTATTTTTGAGTTTGGTGAGTATCAGGGCTTTGCTGCCTTAGGCACTTTCTCAATCTTTGTATTCCGTATTGCAGCAGCATCTTTTGGTGCTTACCTGTTAGGTCAGATTACCGATATTCTCGTATTCCAAAGATTACGTAAGTTAAAGCAGTGGTGGGCCGCTCCTGCAGCATCATCAGTCTTTGGTAACCTGCTTGATACTTTTGCTTTCTTCTCCATTGCTTTCTACCAGTGTGTAGATCCATACATGGCTGCAAACTGGGTGTCTTTAGCCTGGGTTGATTATGCCGTTAAGCTGATCGTATGCCTGGCTATCTTTGTGCCAATCTACGGTATGTTCTTAGCCTTCTTATCTAAATACGTCTTTCGCCGTCCGTTAGGCGCCGAGGGTATCTTAAGCTAAGCCAAGCTTCCAAAACGCTTCAAATAAAAGGCCCCAGTAAGCTACAAAGCTACCGGGGCTTTTTATTTTTCAATTTCTAAGGCGTTACCTATACCACCTAAACAGCGCAGGCCTATACAAAAATAATCATGCTACATGCAAGCTATGGAGGCCACTGCCATCAAGTGCAAACATGCTTAAATGTATGTCTCCATTTACATTGTTATAGCCAATGGGCCTGATGTTTTGGTTACTTTAGGTCAAACTGATGGCCTGTCATGCTATTAATTTGGCGGAACATAGTTTTAAACATAAGAGGCACACTATCTTTACCGCGCTTTTGCATGGCTTCGCTAACTAAGATGGCCATGCCTGGTTTGGTCTTCTTTTTGATGGCGTGGTCGATGACTTTATTCATGTTTAAGCTTTGTCGCTGCAGTTCTTGTTCATTAAGAGCACCAAAGATAGCATTAGTAGCCTTGCCTGTAGAGCGCTCGTATTGCTTGACTCTATTATGGTCAAGTTCATTCATCATGACTTCATCGGCCATGGCTTTGATCTTAAGTAGCGCCTCCTTATTGTCATGTGCATAGCTAGCAGACAAGAGCTCTGAAATATCAGCAGAGTCAGTATTAGCAGTGCTAGAAGGACTGTCTTGAGCACTTGATGCCTCATTTAATAAAGAGCGTGGGCGCTCATTGAGGCTTTGCTGAGCGAGATTTTGATCAAGCTCCTTATCAGTATAGGTAAGCTCTTGCTCCTCTTGATCTGCAATAGCTATTGGCTCTATGGTAGCTTCGTATACCTCATTTTCTGTTGAGTAAGTCTCAGCCTCAGCCTCATCTTCATGAGCAGGGGCTACATATGAGGAGCTAGCTTTGTAATGTTGATGTGATTTTTGGCGTTCGAACTTTCTCAGGCGCGAGGCAAAGCGTTGTTTATTCGTGTTAGCAATACCTGAAAGAATGCCGCATACAGCCTTAATAGCTTTAAGCATACGACTTTGCTTAGCAGTAAAGTTATGCCCTGGACGAGGCATATCTTCAACTAATGATCGCAGATACTTATAGAGCATTTGCACATCATTAACTGTTAGGTCTTTGATATCAAAGACATGGGCATTTTTACCTTTGCCCTGGGTTTTGCCACGGTGAATCACGTTTTGCAGCAATTGCGTATGGTTGCCAAAGTTGACATTGGCAATGCTTGCAATAATGCTATCTAAATTATGGTTTTGGGGTGGACGAGGTCTTTGGTTATTGCCATGCTTAGGTACTGAGATGCTTCTTGAGACACTTGATGCTTTAGCGTTAGCATAGTGCTCCTTGCGATAAGGATCTGGGGATGCTTGCTCTAAATTACTAGCAGCAGTGTCTGCAATCTGTTCATAAGGCTGACCGCCATTGGCCATAGCTATAATCTCGGCAAAACCAAGCTTATCCATAATAGACTGCATCTGTCTTTCAGAGACTTGTTTGGTAGTTATGCCAGCAGCTTTTTGATATACATCAGCAAAACCAGAAGCGTACAGATAGTGTTCGATATCCACATGCGGCATGACGGACAAGTGCTCTTTGAGGTGACGTGCTCCAGTAAACTCACGCACTGTAGAGGCATAGTGCTGTCCTGCCGTATCACCATCAGTTAAGACATGGAAAGCAATACCAAGCTGTCTAGCAAGCTTAATGAGTGGGGTAAGACCGCATTGAGCAAACTCAATGAGCTTGATGCCATTGCAGCCTAGGTTAATGCCAAGTACAGATGCTATTTCATTGAGCATCCAAACTTCAGTTTCACCTTCTACCAAGATCCAACAACGTGCAAAAACAGATGCGGGTCGACTCATACGCACATGGAAAGAGATCTTGCGTTCATCATCTGCACTGAAGGCTCTATCTCTAACTTTGTAACAACGTACGTCATAGTATTGTTTACACAGACGACGTAGGTTGTGCAGTGATATAGCAGAAATCAGCTGTGACGAGTTGGTAGTTACGATCTTCTGAATAGGTAATACTTGCAGTATCGACCAGAAGTTGAGCAGTAAAGTAGGGTGGAAGCGGCTTTCAATATCTTCAAGGATCATAATTGGTCTGGCGTATTCGTCAAACTCTCTTTCTCCTTTAGACATTAATAAAGCTCCAGCAATGATCGATAGCAAAAACTTAGTGCTCGAAGGCTTGCTATCGGCAATGGCATTCTTTAACGAGCTAAGCGATGCTACTGAAACTGGATGACTAACAATCTCGCGAGCTGTGCGCGGGTGATTGTGCACAGTTTTGTTGTAAATCTGTGTAGAACTTTGATAGTTGGTTAAATACTTGGACGCAATAGTATTGAGGACAGTTAAAGCCTCATTTACCTCATTAGAGGTGAGTCCGCCTTCCTCTTCGATGGAGGAGAACAGCTCAGAGATAGTCTGCCTCTCTTTTGAGGAGATTTCATCTTTAAGCTCGTCAAGACATGCCTGCCCTTTAACTGATGCACTAGTAGCAACAAAGGCTCCCTCATGATTGTTAATAAAGCCATGATTAGAACTATCCTTTGGCGCTTGTCCATTGCTATCTCTTATGGCTTGAACTTGCGTTAGGCTAGCTTCTTGAGTTGCACTAGTGGAGGTAATTGAGCTATCTAGCGCATCACATGTCTGCGATGAAGCAGGATCGGATGTATGTTCTGATGAATTTGAAGATTGATTTAGCTCAGATGGATCATAACCAGGAACGATAACATCATCATATGCAGCGCCTTGCTCTTGGCATGAGCAAAAAGGATCATCGATGCTCTCTTTAGTGCTATTGAACATACGACGATCACGCATACGCAACAGTGGATTTAAGGTGATGAGATCGAAGATAGCGTCTTTAGCTTTTTCGATAGTATTACCTTTGCCATCGAGGAGCTCATGCTTAGTAATAAAGCGTGTCTTAGGAATATAAGACTTACTATCGTGCTCTTGAGCTGTTTCATCACATTGTTCAGAGGCGCTGATTCTATAGTGGATGCAGGCTCGGCCATCCTCACTTTCATAAGCAACCGAGCGTAACTTCTCAAAGCGATCAATGCGATTTAGTACGCCATGGCTAGTCTCACAGAAGATAAGATCGATTACGATAGTGTCGGTATCTTCTTGATAGACATCAGAGCTGTAGAAATTGATATCTTCTTGAGCTGTGCGGCGAGCTTCATGATTAAGACTGTCTTCATCAGATAAGAAGTCTTTTGCATGTCTAATCATGTCTGCTGAGCTTTGACGGCGGACACAGTTATGCTGCTCTGAGCCTAGCTTATGGACTCGATAAGATAGCTGATTGAGTCTATTTTGGTTAGTGGCTTGAATAGTTTTATAAAGCTCATGGGTAACAACCGCCGAGATTTCTTGACTATTGCCATCATCACTAGGAATGGCGTAGATAAGATATTTGTATTTTTTATCCTCAACCATTTTCACGTACTGAGCACGCTCATCTAAGTTAAAAATCTGCTTAACTGCTTGAGCAATATGTCTCTCATCATTACTACTAGAATACTTAGCAGCAGATGACTCTAATTCATTGCCACTTGCATCTAAAGATGATTGAGATACACGAGAGTCTGATAGCTCCCCATCAACACTCAGACTAACATCCGCTGTATCGCTTGAAATGACGGTTGAGTTTGATGAACTATTCGGTGCTTTGTTGTCTTTATCAAAGTCAAGTTTAATGGGAACGTACAGATCATCAGAGGAAAATCGGCACAGTCGTTGTGAGCCGCAGCCTAAGATCATGAAAAGAGCGTACAGTAAGGACGACTTACCCCAGGCATTCTCACCGATGAGCACCGAAGTGTCTTTTTCGAAATCTACACTAAGATGACGTATACCGCGAAAGTTGCGGATTTCAGCGCTTTGTAAGTACATACTCACCCCCATTTTCAGGCAGCCATAAGCTAACGTTACCATGTTTTGTAGGGGGCGGTAGGCCTTATCCAGTCAAATCTTGACAGCGATCAAGGTCAAAAGTTTTTACAACGAACAGAATAACAACTACTGTGTTTGCTTGCTAACAAGAGTCTAGCCTAAGCTTGAGCCAGTACCATCATTCATTGCCAATAAGAAAAGTGCATTGACGCAATTAACATAAACTGCAGGCGCAGGTATCTTCCTATCAGTATGCATAAGGGTTTGCCAGCCTGTTTGTGCCTAAGAGGTGGGGGTTGCTAGCCTGTTTGTATTGAGTCTCAAGAGCCTAGTGGTAAGTAGAGGTCTGATTGTTTTAGATGTTGATAGCTTAAAACTTGAGAGATTTGGTAGTGAGCTTTATGGGTTGCAGTACTTTGCGTATTTAAATTTAAACTTAGGCGTAGCGATAGCTGTAGTTTGATGTATGGGAATCTATAGCTATCAAGACAAGAATTTTCGCTCTTCAAGATGAGTCTTTTGCTTGGGGCTATGTGGTGGCACATATGCTCGTATTTTGGAGACATGAAGGTCATTGTATTGTGAGCGAGCATGTCAGTTATAGTTTTTGGTTAAGCTAGAGAAAAGACAGCACAAGATTAAATTGGCGCTTTTTACCAAGAAACTGCAAACTAAAAAGCCACTGCATAGCTTTTATCTAGGCAATGGCTTAGGAAGGAATGATCGCAGCTTTAGGGCTTTATTCAATATTCTGAATTTGCTCGCGCATTTGCTCAATGATTACTTTGAGCTCAACAGCTGTTTGAGTAAGCTCGAGATTGGAAGCCTTTGATGCGATAGTATTACTTTCACGCACGAGTTCTTGCATCATAAAATCAAGGCGCTTACCTGCAGGAGTATAGGCCTCTTGATTGCCATCCCCATTGAGAATCTGTAACAGGCTTTGCAGATGACTTCTTAGGCGGTCGTGTTCTTCGGCTATATCTGCTCTTTGTGCCTGCAGAGCGACTTCATTTTCAAGACGCTCTGGGTCGAGTTCAATATCTAATTTTTCGATCTTATCTTTGATGCGTTGGCGTTCTTGATCAACTAAATGATCAAGATTGTTTTTGACAACATCTAAACGCTCAGAGACTAAAGTAATTTTCTCAAGCAAGATCTCTTTTAAGCGCTCGCCTTCAGACATACGGTGCTGATCAAATGCTTCAATAGCTTTAGATAGACCAGCGATTAAGCTATTGTCAAAGTCTGCGCGTATTTCTTGTGCGATCTCAATACTCTCCGAGCCACTTTGATGGGCTGATGAGAGAATGCCTGGCATGGTTGCTAAGGTAAGGAGATCTAAATTGCCAGAGGTTGTGATGCTTGTACAAGCTTGATGTGCTTTTACCTCAGTGGCGATTTGCTGCAGTGCGTCTATAAGCTCATGCAGGTTTTGCTTATTTAAGGTAAAGCTGCTGTTCTTGTTATGGACAAGCTTGATATTTACATTGACAGAACCACGTTTGACACTTTCTTTGACTAATTTGACGCAATTAAGTTCACTTGCCCCAAGGTCAAAGTTAGAGGTCATGGATACATCGCAAAAGCGGCCATTGACAGCCTTGATGCTAATTTCTAAAAGACCTGCTGCACTTTCAATTGAGGTAGAGGCATATCCTGTCATGCTTTTAATCGTGCTCATCTGTCCAAAACATCTCCATGTAATTCACTTACATTACCATAGCATGTAAAAGTCATCTTGAGCAAAACGCTGATGTAATGCAAGTGCTAGATTGCGAGACGATGATGTCACAAAAGTATCGGATTGTGATATTTGCGCCCATAAACTCAGCTGTTTAACTGAGAGACATATGTACTTGAAAGTACATAATGTATCAGAGCCTTGAGTGCCTAAACTATCCTTTTATCCATTGCTGGTGTTACCGCTTGTGTTTAACAGGCAATTAAGATCTGATTGAGTGCTTTGTGACTTTTAAAATGCGGTAATAACGGCTAAGATCACATAGTTAATTGTTAATTAGATGGCTGATACGAGATCTAGCTGTTTTGTCAGTTAAACACTAGTTTTAATCCATCGCCGCTGTTGCTTTAGTTTTTAGCCTGCTAACAAAGAGAACTATCTGTCTTAGATCTCTGTTCAACAAGTACAGTAGCTTCAATAGTGCTGCTAGATAAAGATGCTAATATTTTGATGCTTAAAGCTATTGATTAAAAAGGCAATGACGCACTGTGGATGTGTACATATGCAGCTATATAGACTTATAAGCGTGCAAATTAGTGTTTTAGCCATAATTAGACAGCATACTTAGATGGGTCTTGTGGGCCTTTGTGACGGTTTACCATGGCAAAGAATATTCTTTTAATCGCCGGTGGCGATAGCTCTGAACATGAGATTTCAATCGTTTCTTCTGCTTATGTAGCAGAGAAGTTACGCAGCAATAGCGATTTTTACCTGCTAAGTGCAGTTTTGCACGATGGCAAGCTGCAGTTTGCCGATGGTGCTGTTGCTTACTTTGCGCTTAAGAATAACCTTATCGTTGAGCGTGTTGATGGCACACAAGAGAGCTATAAGATTGACTGCGTAGTACCATGTCTGCATGGCTTCCCAGGCGAGACTGGTGATTTGCAATCTATGTTAGAGCTCCATGATGTTCCATATATCGGCTGCAAAGCTGAGGCAAGCCGTAACTGCTTTAACAAAGTTACTACCAAGATGTATATGGATGCTTTAAGCATCGAGAATACCCCATCAACCTTCGTTAGCAATTGTGACGAGGCCTCTTTAAAGTGGGCCCATGATGCGTTCTCATCTTTAGGCGGCGATGTTTATGTAAAGGCAGCTAGCCAAGGCTCTTCTATTGGCTGCTACCATGTAACTGATAAAAGTGCGCTTGATAAAGCGATTAAGGATGCTTTAGAGCTGAGCGATTTAGCTTTAATTGAGAAGACCATTGAACATCGTGAGCTTGAGGTAGCTGCTTTTGAATTTAAAGGCGAGCTGCACGTAACTGAGCCAGGTGAGATCTTCATTCCTGATGACAAGTTCTATACTTACGAAGAAAAGTACTCAACCGACAGTCATTCTTCTACAACCATAGAAGCTCAGGATTTAAACCCAATGCAGCGTGAGATGATTAAGAGCATGGCTTTACGTGCATTTAAGGGTTTAAACCTACGTCACCTGTCTAGAATTGATTTCTTCTTGGCTAGTGATGGCAAGATTTATCTAAATGAGATTAATACTTTCCCAGGCATGACACCAATTTCCATGTTCCCTAAGTTAGTTGAGCACAATGGGTTTAAGATGTCTGAATTCTTTGCAGACTGCATATATAGTGCAATAGCTGAAAAGAGCGTCTAGTAATTGTAAAGGCACATAGCTAAAACAGAATAACTTAGGTAAACCTAACCTAAAACAAGGTGCTATGTGCTTTTGGTATGATTCCCAAAATACTTGTAAATAGTCATATATTTAGGCATTTTGTCGGCGTTAAAAGCTTGGCAAAGCTATTATCTAAGTACTTTTCTTTTGGTGCTAGGAATCATACCTTTTATCAAACATCAAAAAGCTGCCATCTTATAAAATTGCCTAAGGCCTTAAGTGGTCATGGTTTGGTGGTAGGCATAGAATAAATTATGAGAGTAGTGCAGAGCACATGGCTAGGCAATCTTTCTAAAGCAAAATAAGAAACATCATCTTCATCTAACTATGTGTGAATATAGGTTTTGCATTGCCGAAGTTCTCTTTTGTACGATCGTATTTAATTACTATTTTCTAGGAGTTTTAACGAAATAACTTTTGCCCAAGATCAAAGTATTGCTTTAGTGTTGGCTCTCACATGGTTAGAGTAAGCTTTAGGTTTAGTTTGTCCTAACTATAAGAAGGAGTTATTTCGTTAAAAATTCTTATTCATCAAAATTTCTTTTTGCCAAGAGCAATGCCTTTTACTGATGTTTTAACATGCCTTTTTTCAAAAAAATAGCGCCAATTGCATTAGTGCTGCTTAATGCCTTAATTATCGGTTATTTTTCTTTAAAAATAACAGGTAGACAGTTACCTACTGATTTTGTTAGGCCTTTTTTGGTATCAACGCTATCTTGGTGGGCTATCTACATTTTATTAAAAGCTCAGTGTAAAAAGACAGCTATTGCTTGGGCTGTAGTCTTAACGATTTTTCAAAGTGTAACAGCAATTTCTTATAGCTATTACCAAAGCATTGATTCGTTCTTTACAGGTGATGACGTGGTAGCTATTGCCCAGTCAAATGTAGAAGAACTCTATGATTTTGCTGAGCATTATATTTTGAATACCGATACCCTGACCTATGGCACTTTATTAGTAGTTCTTAGTTTAATTACTTTAGGTTGCCTAGCTAAATTTGCAAAAGGTAAGGTATTACTTTTTAAAAAGACAGCTTTATTATTTTCTTTATTATTTATAGTTGCCTCATCAGTAATTGTCACTCAATTAAGGCCAGTAAAATACTATCGTTTAATGGTTTCTGATTTAGAAAATAAGATTGCTTCATTTCATGAGATTACAGCCAAGCTTGAGAGTGGTTCTGTTTCTAATGCCAAAAAAGAAGGTACAGGAGAGCTCTACGTGCTCGTGATTGGAGAGTCTTTAAGTCGTGATAATATGGGTGTTTACAACCATTCAATCGACAATACCCCATTCTTATCTGACTTAGCCGCAAAAGATAATACCATTCTGTTTAACAATGCTTATTCGTCATTTGTTAATACTGTTCCATCTGTTACAGCTTCTTTTTCACAAGGAAACATCCATACTGGTTTAACCTTTCCTCAAGGTGAAAACTTGATTTCCATGGCTAAGAAGAGCGGTATTAAAACTCATTGGATCTCAAACCAAGTAAAAAATGGTAATGCAGATACTCCTATCGGTGCAATTTCAAGCCTAGCTGATATTTCTTTCTTTACCACTAACTATGTTTTTGATGGCTCTTATTCTCAAAAGCCTGATATGGTATTAATTCCTCACTTAGAAAAACTTAGTCAGGAATTAGATAGCTCTAAGAATAATTTTGTAATTGTTCATATTATGGGTAATCACTCACCATACTATAATCGTGTGCCAAGTGACTATCCTAAAATCAAGATCAATAAATCATCTCAAATTGGCAGATTGGTATTAGACGCAGAGCTCTTTAGTACTACCTTTAATGAGGCAACTAATTATGATCATTACTTAACTGCTGTGAAATATAATGACGAGTTCATGGCTAAGTTATATGATATTTTTGCAAATCGTCCAGATTTTCAAGCCTTTGTCTATTACTCAGACCATGCTGAAGCAGTGCACTATGTAGGTGTACTAGATGAGAAAGCCAAGAGCGCCCCTGTAGGTCGTCACAATGTAGCTCAATTCTCCTATGCAATGAGTAGAATTCCTTTCATTGTCAATGTGTCAGATAGTTTTAAGAGTAAATATTCATCCACCTTTAATGCTTTAAATGACAATAAAAATGAAATCGTAACTAACGATACCCTTTACGATTTTATGCTTGATTTAATGCAAGTTAAAAGTGAGGCTATTAATTACAAACTATCTGCTGCTAACCCTGAATTTGACATGGGCAATGTAGATGGCATTAAGTTATTATCTGATAAGCAAGTATCTTTAGACCCAGAGTATATTGCTAATGTTACTGCTCTTGATCCTATAGTAGATCGTGTATTTATTAGAAGTTCTAATGCTTTATTTAAGGCTAATAGTCTGTTAGCTAAAGGTTATAAAGGCCTGCATATTAATACTATAGTCAAGGGCAATAAACTTTATGTAAAAGCTTTAGCTAAGTTTAATGATGACTTTATTAGCGTTGATGAATATTTAAAAGAGCTTTCTTATCAGGATGCAACAGTCTTAGTATCTTTGGATAAAGATGTAAATGCTGATCTGTTAAAGCCATACTTATCAGATAAGCGTGTTGTCTTCTTTGTGCAGGATAAAGAACAATATGTAGTGCTGAAAAGTTCTGGTTGTGAGAATTTAGTATTGCAAGCTGACGCAAATGTGCTAGAGGGGCTTGATATTAAAACCTACACCAAGATTTGTGTTGACTATAATCTGTTCAAAGCTAATCTTGATAAGCTCCAGCCTTGGCTTGATAGAGCAAAAGAGCACAATATAGATGCTCTTTATATCATCTCCAATGAGCTTAGTGTTCAGGAGAAAAATGCTGTTGATACATTAAAGGCTGTACCAGATTTTATTAAATTAATTGTTAACTATGACAACGCCTTTAACTCAGACTTTTAAGCTGTTGTCTGCTTTTTACAACATCACCAAACTTTGTGTTGATAGCTTGTAAAATCCAAAAGGCCCTTCAATATGCTTAAGGGCCTTTTTGAAGTTAATATTTCCATGATCAAGCTTTTATCGTAGAGTACTGTGTCCTATCTTAAATAAGATGTTTAAGGATTAATGCTTTAGTTGTAGGTTTGTTTCAAGACTTAGCACGAGGCATTGGTTTTTAGTTTGTATGGCCCTGTACTTTTGTCGTACTTATAATGTTGTAAGATTGTGCCTCAAGTTTGGTTTCAAGCTGATTTAAAGGGCAC
>NZ_AXWV01000083.1 GCF_000482845.1 Anaerobiospirillum succiniciproducens DSM 6400 | reverse complement strand
CTTGTCTACGTGCTAGCATAGTATTATATGTTGGCATATTATGTGCTTTCTAATGTTGTAGAAATACAGCATCGCTTTGTTACGTCTTGTTTTCGACTTTTTAATGACAAAGCACAAAAGTCATTAATTGTCAAGATTTGCTAAGTGACGTACATCACCTCACATATGGTGATAATATACGTAGCGTATGTAAATTTGTTTATTGAATTATGGCATTGAAACCGTCGCCAAAAAGAGAGAATTTGCTCCTATGACAAATTTTGTATTCGAGAATTTGCGACAAAATAATAATTGGGTTTCGAAGTTAGTTGAAGAGCTCATTTTTGCAATCAAAGATGTCGCAAAAATGTTGCAAAACCGTATGGAATCAACTATCCGTAATCAAAGTTCCATTGCTGAAAATCAATCTGATGCACGTAGCCGTATTCGTGATACTGACTTTGCTGCTGAAACTGCAGCGCTGACTCAAAATCAGATCATACAGCAAGCTTCGCAGACTATCTTAATGCAGGCAAATCAGCGTCCTACCGTGGCTTTAGGCTTACTTGGCCGCTAACGCGATATACCCATAATAATCTATGAAAAAAGGCAGCTTTAAGCTGCCTTTTTTAGTCTCAGAACGGTGCGGTTTAGACCTTTTGTGGGATGTCTCTAAGCCAGCACTGAAACTTAGTTTGAGTGTAGGTTGAGCTGCTTAGATTAAAGAAACCTTCAAGCAGTTCACGAATCGGATAGTGATCCTCAGGCACATAGTTAAGATAGGTATAGCCAAGCTTCTTACCATGTAGCTCGGTATAGCTCTCATAGATGATTTGCTTATCATCCACCATGTATTCTTCAGTTACGCATCCGTCTTTGAAGTGGGTAACGTAGGTGTAGGTGCTATACGGGATACCATCGGGCGTAAATGGGAAGAGGTAGCGATGGTTGTTAACATGATGAGCCTGATAGATGCACTCAAGATAGCCATTCTTGTAGCTTTCAATCTGTAGAATGTCATCATCTTCATTGCGGATAAGACGTAAATAGTTCTTAGCACCAGCGCGGAGTTTTTGGGCCTCTTTAAGGCCTTTCTCTTTGCGGCTTAGAAGATCTTTATAGCCCTCTTTAATACCTAAATAGGTTGTGCCGCGAGTGCTGATGTATGAGATTTTACAGTTAGAGAGATCAAGCTGAAGAAATCTAAACATCTGCCTTTTGGCAAGGGCAAGTGACATGATTGAGTCAAGGTAGGCAACATCTACATCATAGGTGGCAATTTCAGCGCTCATGAATCTCACTTCCATCAGTATTACTAACTAGACAGCCAATAGCAAAGCTGGAGTTTCAGACTTGTGGGCGTGTTGCTTTGATCCTTGCAAAAGGAGCGCATCGTTATAGAGTTGCTCATGAATCAAGAATCAAGAATCGCAATCTAACACATAGACAAAATTTTGAGTGGCATTTTCAACGCTAGACGCGTTAAAAGGCTTATATATCTATAATCGTTATCTTTTTGCTTAAGTTTAGTGATAAATATAAAGAGCTTTGACTCAAATATGCTCTTAGAAAAAGTGCTATGTTAAGTTTTGAGCGGTGATTGGAAACTAGATCGCGATACTTATCACTTAGCTCTAGCTAAGTACAGCAATTTCCTACAGGGATCTCATTTACCGCTCCTGTGAGCAATAAGTTTTAGAATGCGTTAAAATTGTGATTTTTAACTCGTTGTTTTAGCTTGGGCTGTTAAGAAATGTTGCTATGTTCATATTTATGTCGACATAGTTAATTACACTAGCTAAGCTTTAACATCAATCACAACCATCACAACCATTCATGCTTAGAGACATTAGGAGGGGTCTATGTTCAGAGAGTTGTTTTTCATTTTCAAGTCTGAAAAAGATGTAAGTCAGTCTCAGCTGCAGCGCATTGATTCTTTATGCGCTGAACATACTCAGGTAGTGAGCAAAGTACTGTCTATGGCAGGTGCTTCTTTAGCTGATTGCTCCTCTATCTTTACTTTAGATAAGGCTCATGGCTTTGAATATGCTCTGATTAGACTTGCAAACGATGTCTCTGAAGAGATCGAAAAGCAGATTAAGCATGAGGTTGTTTATGGCTCTTTAAAGGGTGTCTGTGATGTCTTCTTCTCTGAGGCATTCCCTTGTTTTAATGAAACCCACAAGCAAAGCGGTGCTTTAGTCATGGATATGGATATGACTTCAGTACAGATCGAAGGTATTGATGAGATCGCTCGTTGCTTAGGCGTTTATGACAAGGTTGCAGAGATTACCTTTGAGGCTATGAATGGCAAGCTAGATTTCAATCAGTCTTTAACTCGTCGTGTAGCTCTGCTAGAAGGAGGGGATGCTGATAATACTTTGGCAAAAGTAAAAGAGATCATGGTTGAAACTGACGGTCTTAGCTCTTTACTCAAATACTGCAATACCTTAAAACCAGACTATGGTTTTAAGACCTGTATCGCCTCTGGTGGTTTCCATGAGTTAATTTGCGTACTCGAAGAGAAGTACGGTCTTGATCATGTCAAAGCCAATCGCTTTGAGATTAAAGATGGCAAGTTCACAGGACATACTGTTGGCGAGATCGTTAATGGTGAGGGTAAGGCTGCTTTAATCGTAGAACTTAAGAAGTCAGGCATTAATAAGAACAACATCATCTCTTTAGGCGATGGTGCTAATGACCTGTTAATGATGTCTGAGGCAGGACTCGGTATTGCGTACCATGCTAAGCCAAAGGTTCAAGAGCAGGCCCGCAATGCTATGAACGTTGGCGATCTGTCATCTGTCAGCGCTCTTATGCAAATGACAAATAAGCTCTAATTGAAATTACTTTAAACAGCTAACAAGCTTAGTAGCATTTCATTTACTAAGTATTGCTTTGAAAAAGTCCTCATCGGCCTTGCGCTTATGGGGATTTTTTGTGCTTGTTTGGCTTTGAATTTTGGAGCTTTTCGTGCCTTGATAGCAGCTTTGGTGATGGGGATTTTTGTGCCTTGATAGCAGCCTGGGTGATGGGGATTTTTGTGTCTTAGGCTGGCGATAGAGACAAAAAAGGCTGCACGATGGCAGCCTCTTTTGGTACGCATAAGTACGTACTTGAAATTAAGCTAGAGCTTAGTCTTTTTGCAGAACGCCAGTACCAAAGCTCTCGTTGAAAATCAGTGCCTCATCAACACCGGCTTCGATAAGAGCGTTGATAGCTGACTTCATTAAGCCCTGAGGACCGCAGATGTAGTACTGAGTATTAGGACGTGCTAAGGCAGCAAAGTCAGCTGCGGTAGGACGACCCTCATCAGCGGTGAAGCGGGTGGTCAAGGTGAAGTTAGGGTGGCTTTCCATAATCTCGTTAACTTCTTGCTGCAGAGCAAAGTCCTTTTGATCGTGGCCGACGAAGTATAAGTGCATGTTGCGCTTTTCAGCATTAGCGCTACCGAGCATGGCAACAGCAGTAGTAATACCAATGCCACCAATGATAAATACTGCAGGAGTATCGCTAGAATCTAGGTGGTACACACCCATTGGAGGAGCTAAGTCGATAAAGTCGCCTACGTTGTAGTCGTTGTGCAGAGCGTTTGAAACCATACCAGCTGGCGCATCACCCTTAGGATCGATACGCTTTACGCAGATACGGATGGTGTCACCATCTGATGATACTACAGTGTACTGACGTGGCTGAACGAGTCCTTCGCTCTTTAAGTATACACGTACGGAAATGAACTGACCTGGAAGAATGGTGCAGATTTTACCGCCGTCAACAGGGCGTAACACGAAGCTAACTGCGTCGGAAGTTTCTTGCTTCTTCTCAACGATCTTAAATGAACGCCAGCCAGACCAGCCACCGTCAGTGGTAGCCATAGTCTGATAGAGCTTGCTCTCAGCATCGATAAGAATGTCTGCTAACTGCCCGTAAGCTTTAGCCCAAGCCTCAACGAGCTCGTCCCCATCTTTAAGGCCTAAAACTTCTTTAATAGCCTCAATGAGGTGGTGGCCAACGACGCTATAGTGCTCAGCACGAATACCTAAAGAAACGTGCTTAGAGGCAATGTGGGCAACTGCATTGGACAGTACGGATGGGTTTTCAATGTTCTGTGCATAGGCAAGAACTGAAGCTGCTAAAGAAGCCTGCTGTCTACCAGTACGCTGGTGACCCAGGTTGAATACCTGACGAAGCTCTGGATTGTCGCGGAGCATACGGTTGTACATGCAGCTGGTCAAAGCAACACCATGCTGTTGCAGAACTGGTACTGTAGATTTAATTAGTTCGAGTTGATGAGGAGTCAGCATTCTATTCTTCCTAATGTTGAGTAAACTTCCGACTTAAGAGGCATTGAAGTCGCATTTTGAATCAAAGCACTACATAATTGTTTGATTCGTCGGAATATCCTTATCAGCCTGCAAAATCTTACTAATAAGATAGCAATCTAGATCTATAAAAAACATTGTCCATACTAGATACTAACATGATGAAAGGTTGACAAGCAACGAGGATTTTTCGCGCCTTGATAGCAGCTTGGGTGATGGGGATTTTGTTCTTTGATAGCAGCTTGGGTGATGGGGCTTTTTGTGCCTTGATAGCAGCTTGGGTGATGGGGGCTTTTGTGTCTTAGGCTGTCGATAGAGATAAAAAAAAGGCTGCACGATGGCAGCCTCTTTTGGTACGCATAAGTACGTACTTGAAATTAAGCTAGAGCTTAGTCCTTTTGCAGAACGCCAGTACCATAGCTCTCGTTGAAGATCAGTTCCTCATCAACACCTGCTTCGATAAGGGCGTTGATAGCTGACTTCATTAAGCCCTTAGGACCACAGATGTAGTACTGAGTATCAGGACGTGCTAAGGCAGCAAAGTCAGCTGCGGTAGGACGACCCTCATCAGCGGTGAAGCGAGTGGTCATGGTGAAGTTAGGGTGGCTTTCCATAAGCTCGTTAACTTCCTGCTGCAGAGCAAAGTCCTTTTGATCGTGGCAGGTGAAGTATAAGTGCATATTGCGCTCTTCAGCATTAACGCTACCGAGCATGGCAACAGCGGTAGTAATACCAATACCACCGATAATTAATACTGCAGGAGTATCGCTAGGATCGAGGTAGTACTCACCCATTGGAGGGGCTAAGTCGATAAGGTCGCCTACGTTGTAGTCGTAGTGCAGAGCGGTTGAAACCATGCCACCTGGCTCATCACCCTTAGGATCGATACGCTTTACGCAGATACGGATGGAGTAACCATCTGAGGATACTACAGTGTACTGACGAGGCTGAATGAGTTCTTCGCTCTTTACGTATACACGTACGGAAATGAACTGACCTGGAAGAATGGTGCAGATTTCACCGCCGTCAACAGGGCGTAATACGAAGCTAACTGCGTTGGAAGTTTCTTGCTTCTTCTCAACGATCTTAAATGAACGCCAGCCTGACCAGCCACCGTCAATGTTAGCCATAGTCTGATAGAGCTTGGTCTCAGCATCGATAAGAATGCCTGCTAACTGCTCGTAAGCAATAGTCCAAGCCTCAACAAGCTCGTCCTCATCGGTAAGGCCTAAAACTTCTTTAATAGCCTCAATGAGGTGGTAGCCAACGATGCTGTAGTGTTCAGCACGAATACCTAAAGAAACGTGCTTAGAGGCAATGTGGGTAACTGCCTTGAACATTACGATTGGGTTTTCAATGTTCTGTGCATAGGCAAGAACTGCAGCGGCTAAAGAAGCCTGCTGTCTACCAGTACGCTGGTGACCTTGGTTGAATACCTGACGAAGCTCTGGATTGTCACGGAGCATACGGCTGTACATGCAGCTGGTCAAAGCAACACCATGCTGTTGCAGAATTGGTACTGTAGCTTTAATCAGTTCGAGTTGATGATGAGTCAGCATTCTATTCTTCCTAATGACCAGTAAACTTCCGACTTAAGATGCATTGAAGCTGCATTTTGAATCAAAGCGCTACAAAATTGTTTGATTCGTCGGAATAGCCTTATCAGCCAGCAAAATCTTTCGTAATAAGATAGCAATGTTAAGGATATTAAACCGTGATCTGTCTTATATCCTCATATACAAAATGCTCAGCTGCATAGCCTCTACAAATGTGTCGGTTTGCAACTCACTATTCTAACATGATGAAAGGTAAGCTTTAATGCATAACCAAAAGAGACATATGTGGTTTTGTTAAACCATTTGGCAGATACTACATGCGCGATCTTAATCTAAAGCACCCGTTTTGCAAAAGACTCAAACCACAAAATCCGTTAAATTGGGCACTTTTGTGCGCATATTGTGACAAAGTCCCGTATATTGTTTTGTGTATATTCCACAAAAAGGTGCATATCTAGTTGAACAATAAAATCGTTTCTTACGAAACCTACGCTATCTTAACTTCTCTAAATGGTGCAAGATTGCGTCAAAAAATCTAACGGTTCGCAATGATTATGTCAACTAGTTAAATTTGAAGCGCACTTGCCTATCGCAAGAATACTTTGGGGCATTAGCAAATTGCATTGCTAAGCGATATAAAAGCACACTGCTTTGGCAAGTTACTTGATAATACATAGCCTAAACGAGTCTTATTATAATAGCTAGGGTCTAGATGCAACATTGTGCAAATTTATGCAACTTTGCATTTACTGCACTATCTTAATCTAGCTAAACGTTCAAACTCAGATACACGTCAATATTGCTGTGTAATAGTGGCGACAAAAGCAATGTGGGCATAATTTACTGCCATATTCTTAGCTAAGGCAGAGCATTATACTTTGTGCCAATAAATTGGAATGTGCACAAGCAACGACAAAGGCGACACGTGCTAAATTCAAAAGGCAGCACAAGTTAAAGTCAGATGCAGCACAAGTTAAAGACAAAAGGCGGCACAAGTTAAAGTCAGATGCAGCAAACATTGCAATAACTTTTTCCCACTTTATGTTCCACAGCACTATTTATGATGTAAGCTCATTGCCTCAAGAATCTAAGGGATCTGCAACTAACCTTAATAGTTAGTTTGATGTAGTTATGGTTTTCATCTTCAGACAGTAGACAAATGGCTAAAGCAAAAACAGTATTTGTATGCCGCGAATGTGGCGCTGAGTATTCACGTTGGCAGGGTCAATGTAAGGCCTGTGGTGAGTGGAATACTATTGAAGAGCTCAAGATTTCAGGCCCTAAAGCCGAAAGAGCAGTCTCTCGCAATATGGGAGGTTTTGCTGGTGTTGCAGACGGCAAAATTGAAGACCTGTCAAACGTCAAGATTACTGAAACCCCACGTATGCCATCGGGCTATAGTGAGTTTGATCGCGTGCTTGGTGGTGGTATTGTGCCAGGATCAGTCGTGCTAATTGGTGGTAACCCTGGTGCTGGTAAATCGACTTTGCTATTGCAAACTGTATGTAAGTTATCTGCTACTACCAAGGTACTCTATGTAACAGGCGAAGAGTCCTTGCAACAGGTAGCACTGCGTGCCAACCGCTTAGATTTACCAACGCAAAATGTACGAATTGGTGCTGAAACCTCCATTGATAACATTATTAGCCTAGCTATGGCTGAGCAGCCGGCTGTATTAGTGGTCGACTCTATTCAGGTTATGCATGTTAATGATGTGGATAGTGCCCCAGGATCAGTTAGCCAAGTGCGTGAGGCAGCTGCAGCTTTAACTCAGTTTGCAAAACGAACAGGTATTGCGGTGTTTTTAGTTGGACACGTTACTAAAGAAGGCTCTCTTGCTGGTCCAAAAGTTTTAGAGCACTGCGTTGATTGTTCAGTCATGCTTGAGGCGGGCAATGATATGCGCTTTAGAACTCTGCGCTGTCAGAAAAACCGTTTTGGAGCAGTTAATGAGATCGGTGTCTTTGCCATGACTGATAAGGGCATGCGTGAGATCAAAAATCCATCTGCGATCTTCTTAAACCGTCAAGAAACAGTTGCTCCAGGATCTCTTGCTACCTGTGTATGGGAAGGTACACGACCACTGTTAGTTGAGCTGCAGTGCTTAGTTGATGAGTCTCAGTTTGGTAACCCACGCCGCTTATCGTTAGGTACTGATGCCAATCGTATGTCGATGCTGCTCTCTGTTCTGCACCGTCATGCAGGTATTCAGCTTGCCGATCAAGATGTGTTTGTAAACGTGGTCGGTGGTGTAAAGATCGACGGTACTAGTTCTGATGTGCCTCTGATCTTAGCTTTATTATCTAGTTTTACTTCTAGACCAATTGAGCGCACCTGTATTGCCTTTGGAGAAATCGGTTTGACTGGTGAAATACGTCCAGTGCAATCAGGTTTAGAGCGCCTCAATGAAGCCGAAAAGCAGGGTTTTACTAAGGCCATCATTCCAGCCGATAACGCTCCTCATAATAAGAAAAAGATCGGCAATATGGAGATCGTGGCTGTCTCAAATATTCAACAGCTTGTCGAACTTGTTTAGCATAGAGATGCCTTGATCTTATGACTACAGATACCTTGGAGATCAGGCTCTTGGCCATGCGATCAAAGATAACTGCTTTGGCGCAACAGATCTTACGATCTTAGAATAGGTACAATCAGTCAAGATCTTATAGATAAGGTAGGTTGTCGCGATCTTACAATTTGACTACCATCCAAGATCTCAAATGTAGGTATGGATCGCGAACTTGATAGCTTATCTGTTTATACAATCCAAAGGATTTTGAGGATAAAGTAGGTAGTGGCGATCTTATGTAATTGATGGCAATGAAAGTGACATGAGTGTTGTTAGCAATCTAATCTAAGATCTAAGAGGCTGTACTAATCGGTGTGATCTTATAACGCTGTTTTTCGTGGCTACAGAGATCTTGGCAGGGGCGATGCGCTTAATGCGGTAGGATGATTTGGTTAGGCTGAAAACAAAAAACAGCACTGCCATTTTTGGTCAGTGCTGTTTTTGCGATCAGATGATCTAAGTTAACGGATTGGATGTGAGATGATATGTCAACTTAGGATCATCAGATGTTCTTGGTGCTTGAGCAGTGCAAATAAACTACTCAATTTGGCAAACTATATTAGCCCTCAGCACCTGGATTATTAATGTGCATGAGTACGCTCAGTTCACGACCTAAGATGTCTGAACGACCTACGTTCATTTCAATCAGTCGACGTAAGTTGCCGATTGATTCTGTATCGATACGATCGCATTCTAAACCTAACTTCTTGCCAATAACGTGACGGCAGGTCATGTGCATAACGATCTTAGTAGTTGCCTGCAGTTCAACGGTCAGGTCGTACTTCTGGCCGGAGAACATGTGAGGATCTTGCTCGAAGTTACGCAGCTCAACAAAAGCACCCTTTAAGGAAAGATCGTGCACTTTTACCATATAGGCCTTGGCTTGGACGGGTGACTTAAGAGTGCCATCAAGGTCGAGAGCTACACGTGAGTATTTGCGGCGTTCCATTTGATCTTCCTTCAACTTATCAAGTTAAATACTCTGGCTATTCTGCCAGACAAAGCATGTGAATCTAATTGTGAGTGTGTTCCTGTAATCATACAGCCACAACTAATATAAGTTGAGCTGCTATGCTGAACATGTAACAGACCTAGCTGTGAGTCAACATACTATGTTGCTTAAACTTAGATCAGAGATCTATGCATACCTTAGTTAATTTGAACTCAGATCAGTTGCTGTTATTAAAATCATATCCTTAAAGTAGCATTAAACAAGAGCACTTTTAGCAACTTTGATTGATAGATCGCATTTTAGGCTAATAAGAAAAAGTGCCTTACTAGATGCAACATGATTTCTTAGCGGATGTTACGGATTAATTGAGAAAAACACTCAAAAAACCGTCGGCTATTCTATCAGATCAGTTAGAAGAAAGTTCAAGATCAAAAGTTAAATAATGATAAAACTGCGGTTCTGTGAGCTTGTCTGTAACTATGTCGTACAACTTTTGTTGTATCTTGCATTTGCAATGATTCTGTGATTATTGCTCATGGTTATGTAATGCTTTGCAAAGAATCCGATATCAATGAGAAAACTATGACAAGTCACATCTGAAAATCGCAGCGGAAATAAATTGTTATGGTTAACTTGCTATGCACATTTTGTAAAAAAGGCTCCAAAAAATAAAAAGACCGTATCAGCAAAAACTGCCAATACGGTCTTTTTGTTTTATGGATGTGTAAGGCTAAAGAGGTGAACTCAGTTAGTTACTCTTTGGTCCAAATACACGTGGCTTTTGTGGTGCCTCACCGTGGCGACTGCGATCACCGAATTTACCACCACGGCCTTTGCGATCGCCAAATGGTCTATCACCAAACTTGCGATCACCGTGTGGACGATCGCCAAACTTACGGTCGCGATCGCCAAATGGACGATCACCGCGAGGACGATCGCCAAACTTACGGTCGCGATCGCCAAATGGACGATCACCGCGAGGGCGGTCACCAAACTTACGGTCGCGATCGCCAAATGGACTATCGCCGCGTTGACGGTCACCAAACTTACGGTCACGATCGCCAAATGGACGATCACTGCGAGGACGGTCGCCAAACTTACGGTCACGATCGCCAAATGGACGATCGCCATGAGGGCGGTCACCGAACTTACGGTCGCGATCGCCGTGTGGACGATCACCGCGAGGACGGCTACCAAACTTGCGATCTCTACGGTGGCCTTCGCCATCCTCGCGATCTCGGCGTGGGTGTCTGTCAAAGCGACGATCTTCACGGCGTGGAGAGTCTCGGTGATCTTTGCGACGCTCTTGGCGATGTGCATGACGCTTGTTTGACTTATTGTCATCTTCCTCGTCGGCATCACCTTCGAATGGAGCAGTCATATCAGTAAGGACACCGTCTTCATCTTCAACAAGAACAATGTCGCCAAAGGCCTCGTCAGATTCGCCTTCTTCCTCTAAAAGCACTAGATCTTCATCAAACTCGCTTGGATCAATGTTGGAGTAATCCTCATCAGCGGTGATCTCGTCATCCGCAATCTTTTGCTTTGCGTTCTTTTCGTCTGAGAGCAGCTCGTTTGCAACTTGCTCGTCTGATGTATTGAGCTCTTCTTTGTTATTAGCTACCTCGTTGTCGCCATCGAGATCTGATCCTTCTTCAATGGCAAGCTCGTCTTCACCATCATTCTCATAATTAGCTTGCTTGTTAGCACCCCAAGGATCAACAGCGCCTTTACGTTTAGCTAATTCTTCTTCACTAAGCTCAGTTTGCACAAGAGACTCAGCAAAGTCATCCATGGTTAAGTCGCTTTCAATGCCGATGTTAGAGCACTTAGATTCTAAGGAGAGCTCTAAGAGCTTTTTAACAACCTCAGCAGAGCGTGGCTCCATTACCATTTCCATGACAGCCACTTGGAAATCGATCTCAGCTTGAATTGGATCGAGCTCTAAGAGTTTTTCCTCATCGTCTGATTCTTCGGGGTTAGTGTTTTCACATAGTCTAATAACTGACGCCATGGATGCCATGGATGCATTCTTAGCGTTCTTGCTATTGAAAGGAACACTCTCTAAAGCCACATCTAAAATTACTGAGGCATCAAAAGCAAAGGAGTCACCCTCAGAGTACTCCTCAAGCTCCATAGGCATGAGAGGCTCGATGATGTCGTATGCTGCTTCAAGATCTACGTGATTGTATTTGTCATAGTGAAAGCGCCAACATTGCTTTAATGCATGCAGGTACTCTCTTTTGCCTTGCTGTTCCTTAATATCGCACCAGAGCGCAAAGTTAGGATAAGCACGGGTAGCTAAAGCAAGAGCAAATAGACTATGACGCCAAGGTGGCATCTTCTGCAGTGTTGGATAGAATCTTTCGCCAAAAATCACTATGGGAAACCTCAAAAAGAGCGCTCACACTTTACTTGCCAACAACAACCATGATTTAAGCAAACGCGCAAATTAACTCTGCAGTTAGCTTAAATAGCAAGTAGTTTTGATGGGATGGGTAAGATGAATGAAGGCAGTATTAACGATGAATGTAGGCAAGGCTAGCTAAACGATAGCTATAAGTCCTACTATCTGAAGACGTTTGTTTTCAGGATAGTCGATTAGTATAGCTCAAAAGCGTCACAATCCCGTGTTTTTGCAAAGCTTTTAGTATGTCTAAGTTATGTGTCTATAGCTGTTGCATGGCGGTCATTTAGGTGGATGTTTTTGGTGCAATATAGGGGTGTGATCAAATTAAGCTGGTAATTTCATTAAATTTGACAAAAAAACTATGTTGCATCTAGGTTTTGCCTATTGTTGACGCTCGCTAAAACGATCGCTTTGGTGCACTAGGCAAAAAGTTAGTCAATTACAGGAGTTTTTGCGCTTTTAGGCTAGATTTTGAAGTGGTTTTGAAGCAAAATAGTGCACTGTATTTCTGATAAGAATGAGATCTTCTAATCAGTGGCATTTAGCTATGTTCAGTAGGCCTTAGCTAGGTGTGATTGAGCAAAAGATAGTGGCTTTGTAATTTGTAGATGCTAAAGCTAGCAGCTACATATACGCATGCTTGTAGCAAGTTAAGCTCCATGCTTATACATGGCTTGCTATCTTTGTTCTAAGTAGCGTTAGTCAAAGTACTTAAGCTTATTGGCAGGTTATCCGTATGACAAAAGCTTTTAATTGGTACGCTTGCAGCTACTTTATTTAGCCTAAGCCTCAATGAGGTAGGGCAAGATTGTAGATATCAGAAATGATAGGCAGTCACAGTAAGCTATGCTGCTGTGACATAACGTAAATCAGCATCTGGCGTGATGCTTTTTCATCTACTTCTTATATTCTGACTCAAGCTAGGCAGCTGTGGCTTTGCAATGCCTAACTATGATGTCAACGTTGCTTTGCTGTTTGTAAAAGTTATTAATGCAAGGGACGTGCCGTTTTAACTGTCAAAATTTAGTTGAGTTTATGTAAAAGCCATGTTTTGGCCATTTATTCATCTAATTTAGCTCTAGAGCTTAATTTATAGATGTTAGGGTAAAATTTAAAGTGGCAATAACTCAACTATGATGGGCATGTCTTAAAGACTATCTTGTGGTGCGGGTATATCTAAATATAGATAGTGCGCTATATGAGCTCTTGTAAGTTTGTTGTTGTGTTCAGACTCATAGACAAGATGACCATAGCTTATAGACATTAATGGCTAAAACTTTATTAGCACTAAGAATAAATTACTTGGTGCAAGCTCTTGTGTTTGTCTAGCTTACTAGACTGTCACTGTCTATAAGCAGTGATCTGAGCTCGTCTCTTGTAAGACAAATAGAGCTCAAACAGTTAAACACGTGTCAGATTTTTAGAAACGAGGGAAAGAACGGCGCTATTGATGTAGTCAATGCCACGGCGTACTAATGGAAACTGAAGACTATATCTATCAAGACGACCTCTCTAATAGCAAGTACCCGCTCTCGAGAAAGCATGTTATTGCTATCTCTAGTACGGTATTTCTTGCTGGTGCTTTGTATTTCATCATGCCTCATAATACAAACATCGATAGAAACACATCTAATGAACTCTACGCCACTACTGTCACTGATGATGGTGTCTATGAGGAGTTCATCGATCCTACTCGCTCACTGACTGATATTCTGCTCACCGATAGCAAAGAGCTTCCTGCCACAGGTCGCGACGTTGCTATGTCAGAGAACAACAACAATCAGCGCGTCTATACCACTGAAAACTTAGGCTCCATGGAAAACTATGATGAAGATGACCTAAGTTCAGCTATCGCTTTATCTGACGATAGTGCAGTGGAGCAACAGCTTAGTGAACTTGCTAATAAAGAAGGCAAGAACAGCGCTCAAATGCTGTCAGCTAGCAAGAATCAGTGGCTTAGCGAAGATATTCAGCGTGGTGATTCTTTAAGCTCCATTTTCTCTGATTTCAACATTCCGTATAACGTAATGATGTCCATCGCCGAGAATAAAGAGGTTGAGGGCAATATTACTAATCTGCGTCCAGGCAACAAGCTCTACTTTAGCTTTGATGATAAGAACAATCTTATCGGCTTTGTTAAGCAGATTAATGATTACGAGCAGTGGCACTTTACCCGTAGCAACGTTAATTCTACTGAGTTTACCGTTAAGCGCGAACACAAAGATGCCCATATCTTAGTTGCTGATGCTAATGGCAACTTAAAGCCATTAGTAAGTGCTGATGATATCGAGCTGCCAGCTTACAAAAAGCGTGGTCGTTTAGTTGTGGCTACTGTTAAGCACGGTGAGAGCTTCTCTACTGCAGCCCATGAGGCAGGCCTTACCTACGGTGAGGTGCGTATGGTTACTGAGCTTTTCAAAGGCCGTGTGCAGTTCTCTCGTCACGTTCAGCCAGGCGATACCATGCGTGTGCTCTTCTCTGATGATAAGGGTGAGGGCAAGATTAACGCTATTGAGCTGAGCTTAAAGAAAGTAGGTACACTCTCAGCTTATCGTAACTTTACTGATGATAAGTACTACGATGAGCAAGGCTATAACTCTGCTTTCTCAACTTTCCGTCGTTTCCCAATCGATGGCAAGGTAGTTATCTCATCTCACTTCAATCCAAGCCGTCGTCACCCTGTAACTGGACGTGTTCGTCCGCATAACGGTACTGACTTTGCCGTTAGAGTTGGTACCCCAATTGTGGCTCCAGCTGATGGTGTGGTTGAAATTGCTAAGTACTCACGTACAGCAGGTTATTACATCGTGATTCGTCACCGTGGTTCCTACTCAACTGTTTATATGCACTTATCTAAGCTCTTAGTTAACCAGGGTCAGTCAGTTAAGATTGGTCAGATGATTGCTCGTTCTGGTAATACTGGTATTTCTACTGGTCCTCACCTGCACTACGAGTTACGTCGTAACAATCGTCCAATCAATGCAATGAGAGTTACTCTTCCAGCTAACGAAGACACCCAGATTGCTAAGAAAAATCGTCAGCGTTTTGCCAATAATGTTGCCTTGTTCAAAAAAGAGCTGCATCAAGAGGACTTAATCGCTAAAAAGTAACTACGTTTTGCTAAGATGGTTTTACAGATATAGCAAACTCTGAAATCGCTAGCTCTTAGGATGCCAAATTTCTGTCAATTGCCAGAACGACTAAGCAAGCTCTTAGGATGTTTAGGCAGTTAAGAAAGCTCCTAGGCTTAATTGACCATCTAAGTGCATTTACTATAGCTACCTTACAGAGGGCTCGCATCATGCGGGCCCTTTGTGTATCTACACAGACAAGTCTGAAAATAATCATTAGCTACTATGTAGTGGGCACAAATTAGTGTGCAAGCTTAGTAGTATGCCTGATGTGTTCTACTAGCTTGGTGCTAAAAGATTATCTTAGCTAAACACAGAGTTTATTTTGCGTAATTAGTAAGGTAGGAGGTTCCCTGTGAAAGACAATAAAATCAGTGGCTTCAATACCGCACTGCAAAACGTTGAAGAACGTTACTCATGGGTTAACGACATGATTAACGAGCGTAAACAGCTCGTATTGAGGGAGAGTCAAGAATTATGTGTACTTTTTTTTCAATAGAGTCCCCCCAACAAAGAGATTGAGGTTCTCTTTTACCTCTTAAAGTACTTCGCTGCTATATCTGCAGTTATTGGATTGGCTAAAAGTTCACAGCGAACTGAAGGCCAGTTGCTAACTGCTCTTTTATCCCACTTTGGCTTGAGATGGTATGTGTAGCGAAGCAATAGCATGGATATCACACTTTTCATACCTCCGAATACGCCTTTTTTCACCACCTCACGAAAACTACTGTTTGTCGCTTCGATGGCATTTGTGGTGTACATGATTTTTCTTACCGAGGATGAGTGCCTATACAGCGGACG
>NZ_AXWV01000082.1 GCF_000482845.1 Anaerobiospirillum succiniciproducens DSM 6400 | reverse complement strand
ACTAAATTCCTTGTAGAGCATGAGAACGTTCTTCATTTTTTCTTCGAACATCTCATCAGTTCTTACAAGATAGTACTTAATCTTGTGCGGCTTTATGTCACTCTTGTTGAGAATTCTCCAGACAGTCGATTTTGATGCATTACTCAGCTCTGGATAGTTCTTTTCCATGCAGTGTTTTCTGACATGCTGCTTAAGCAAATCAATTGTCCACAGTTCATGAGGATAACCATATGCTGTTGGCTTGTTGCAAGCTAAGTCTATAACATAGCACTTCGCCTCATCCGAGATTGAAACCGGTCTTCCGGAACGCTCTAGATCGCTCCAGCATGATGAAAGCCCGTGCTTTAAGTACTTGTTTATGACAGTATGTACAGTTTTACAAGTTACATGTACTTCATTGGCTATGTCTTTTGGAGATTTGCCAGAATTGGCTAATGAGAGGATTGTGGCATTCCTAAAGGCTGTGTGTGTCTGGTTTCTTTCTCTCAGAACTTTAGCAACATCATCTGCTTCATCGTTACTAAGACGAACAATTTTGGTTACTGGGCGTGACATAAAAATAGGAACTCCTACCAGGATGTTCCTCTAATATATCACTTATACAGTGTTTAATACTAAATTAGTGTATATACTTATGAAACACCATGCTAGGCTACAAACTAAATGCCCAAACGCTACGCTATTGCTAGCGATCATAGAGCGCTACGCATTTGCTAGCGCTTCTTGACGTTGGATAGCAACAGACGCTCCTTGTCGACTACCTTGTTACTGTCATCATTTAAAGGCGGCAGTATCACAGAGGCAATCAGTCCATGTGGTGTAGCATTCTTAAAGCTCAACTTGGCGTTGATAGAGTCAGCGCTTGCCTTAACAATGGCAAGACCTAAGCCTGTACCAACCTGCTCTGAGCGATCACCATGCACACGATAGAAAGGCTCTAAGATATGCTCCATCTGCTCTGGTGGAATACCTGGGCCGTCATCTTGCACAATGAGCTCTAATCTACCGTCACTTAAGCAGTTAGCCATCATATCGATACGACCACCTTCAGGGGTGTACTTGATAGCATTAGACAAGAGGTTGGACATAATGCGAGTCAAACGCATTCTGTCGGTCACAATCTTATAGCGCGCCTCGCCCTCAACACCTAAGTCAATGCACTTACGATCGGCTAGCACTTCTTGCTCATCAATTAACTTTAAGTACAGCTCAAATACATCGATAGTCTCATGCACTAAGGTGTTCTTATTTTGTTCTCGTGCTAATGTGAGCAAGGCTGTCATGAGCTCACGCTCACGTGAGATACCCTCTTTTAAACGCTCCACTTTTGCTCTAGCACTTGGTGAGAGATCTTCTTTTTCCAAAGACTCTGCTTGCAGTGATAAAGCAGTCAGCGGAGTACGCATCTCATGGGCCGCATCAGCAATAAAGCGACGTTTTGACTGAATACCCTCATCAACCTTACTAAAGAGCTTATTTAACGCCAAAATAAAACCATCAAGCTCAGATGGCACAAAGCCTTTGTGGTTATCTGGAATGATTGGACTTAAATCATCCTCGCTACGGCGATAGAGCAGTCGTGCAATCTTATTGAGCGTAATAAACATCATCTTTACTGAGATGATGAGCAGCGGAATGAAGACTAAGTTAATGCCCAAGAACTGATAGATAGAGTTCATCAGGGCCTGTTTTGTAATGGTATCAATCGAACTTAATGGACGAGCTACCACAAAGCGCTGACCAGAGGAGTTCGTTGAAATGAAGGCACGCACGCGCTGATCTGCAACTAACAGAGTATAGAAGCCGTCATTAGCACCTGATGGGATATAAAGTGCATCACCAGGACGACCGAATAGTGGCGCGATGATAATATCGTACTTAAAACGATGTAAGTCTGAAATCGATGGTAAGAACTCATCATCCTGACCACGAGTACCCATGCCATCATTACGTGGTCTTACATTTTTACCATCGGCTGCGGCACCATCTTTATAGTATTGATCACGAATATATGGTCTACCGCTAGTTGAGTACTCAATAGTAATCTGACGGCCATTACTCATCATGCGCAGCACACGCTCATGATTGCGTCTTGGTGCTTCCCAACGACGTGGAATTATCATGCGATAGTTAATGGCAACAGATGCAATCTGCGAGAGTTCTTCGTCCACGAACTCTTGAGTAGTGTCATACACCCTCATATAGGACATAACGCCCATACAAGCAGTAGTAATCAAACCTACAATGGCGAAGATAACTGTGATTCTAAACTGCAGCGAACGAGTAAAGCCAAGACGACGTCTACGGCGGCGGCGTGCTCTTTCACTTGCCTTGCTATTCGCCTTGGAACTCTCTTTGCCGCTACTTGCTCCATCTGCAACACTAGAGTTTGTACTTGCTACCTCTTGAGCTTGCTTGGCATCTGCATCGGCTTTTGCATTCGCGTGAGCATTGGTAGCAGCAGCTGCGTTTGCATTGGTAGCTGCAGTTGTGTGAGCATTTGCTGCTGCAGCTGCGTTTGCAGTCAGGTCTGTTTTGGCATCTGCTTTGGTAGTTGTAGTTGCATTAGAGTCTATATTAGTAGCTGCAACTGCAGCTGACTGTGTGTCTGCATCAGCTTTTGCATCAGTGCTTGCGTGTACGTGTGACGAAGCCTCCTCTGCTTTGGCCGCAGAGACTTCACTTGGGGTGTTTTCCAAAGAAGTTGGTTTCTTTTCGTCAGACTGATGCATGCAAAACAACCAATGTGGCGTGTAACTGCCTTGCCTTGTGGCTGGCAGCTATACAAAAGATGGGAGTTATCAAAGTTGCAAGAGAGTTAAAGCTGCAGCTTTAATGATGTGGTGTGAACTATTTTGCGTCTTTTTTCTCTGGATCAACCCAAGACTCAACCTTGTTCATCTTCCAACCTACACCGCGAATGTTCTTGATGTACTGGGCACCGATCTTACGACGCAGAGTGTAGATAATGTACTCAAGAGCGTTAGAGTCAATATCTTCATCCCAACCGTAGATACGGCTTTCGATCATGTCACGAGAGAGTACAGTACCTGCACGGGACATTAAAGCCTCACATAATGAGAACTCACGGCCAGTGAGAACCTCAACGCGCTCAGTACCATCGGCATTACGAATACGCATCTCATAGTTAAGCGGATTTAGAGTCAGGTCACCGTAAGTAATAGAGCCGTCAGCAGAGGCACTTTCACGACGACGAGTTGCGGCACGAATACGAGCCAGTAGCTCTGACATAGCAAAAGGCTTAACTAAATAATCGTCTGCGCCCTTGTCTAAACCTAACACACGGTCAGCCACATCATCACGTGCAGTTAAGATGATTACTGGAGTCTTAAGATTATTTTTACGCCAGTACTCTAACACCTGAATGCCATCAACCTTTGGCAGACCTAAATCTAAAAGGCAGCAGTCAAAGTCATCAGCAAAAGGTGCCTCAAGAGCATCCTGTCCATTACGCATCCAGTCAACGGCATAAGCATCAGATGCTAAGTTATCCGCAACTGAACGACCGATCATCTCATCGTCTTCTACTAATAAAATGCGCATTGTCCTTTCCTTTTTGCTGACATTAATGATCGCATAAAGCGAAACTAAGGCTATTGTATGTTGCCATCCTTAGCTGATTCTTAGATATGCTACTCGACCTCATGAAACTCATGCCCATGTAAGATCCCATCCTATGGCCTATTTCAAGAGCATGATCTCATGCTCTGCAAAGGCCTACATGAGAGCGTAGTGCTGACTAGTTAGCACGGCTTTGCTAGTGCGTGCAGTGCTGACTAGTTAGCATGGCTTTGCTAGTTAGCGTAGTGCTCTTTGTGAGAGTGTCTAGCTTGCTGCGTAATCTAAGATTGGCTTGATGAGACTGGCAAAGTCATGAGTGAAGGCATGATCTTCACCCTTGATGATGTCGATATGACAGTCTTTATAAAGCTCGAGGGCAAAAGAATAATCCAAGACCTCGTCTTGATCACCAATGATGACATAAGTTTTCTTGGGCTCTACTTTAACTGAGGCATCTAAGCTTTTGAGCACATCAATCATCTCACTTTTTAGCTCAAAGTTACGATTGGTGCTGCTATTAAACTGCGGGCCAATCAGAGCCTTAAAGTAATTTTGAGGATGAACACATGGGTTTAAGAGTACTGCCTTGCAACCATGTCTTTGAGCCATGAGTGTACTAAAGAAGCCACCCATGGAGCTGCCAATTAAACAGACCTCATCACTTTTGTACTCTTCAAACACGCGATCAAAGTAGCCGCACAGATAGTTATAAGCCTCCTCAGGAGGATCAGGGTAATCAGGGCTATGCATATCAAAGCTTGCGCCTAAATTATGCTCTTTTAAATACTCTTTGAGCATGGTGGCCTTTACAGCATTTGGACCTGAAAGAAAACCATGAATATAAAATAAATGAGTCATGCCGCATCCTGCTTGTCACTAGCTTAGTACTAATAAACACATACTACTCTTATATCTTGCATATCTAAAGGGCAGCACAAAAGCGTTGCATGTTGGTGCGCATGGCTCTTTTAGATAACAGCTAGCTGTACAGCTCTTTTAGATAACATCTAGCTATCTGGATCTTTGAGATAGCTGCTATCTATCTGAATCTTTTGGATAACATCTAACTATCTGGATCTTTTAGATAACAGCTAGCTATCAAGCTTTACAAAGATACGAATTGCTTAAAAAGATATCTCAAGGGCCGGCATTATTGAGAGGATGGATGCCCAAATTGATGGTGCATGGCATGCATAACCAAGCTATAGAGCTAGCTTAGTACATGAGAGATAAGAGGTTTGGCATGAGCTTTAGCTTAAGCTTAATAGCCGGTGAAGCTAGTATCAGGGATAAAGCGTCCCTCTGGCAGACGGAACACTTGAGTGTTGATGTTGCCTGAACGGTCAAATTGTAAGTAGCGCCAACCAGGGCCTTTCAGATCAAGCGCAAAATCATGAGAGTATGGCTCAAACTGAATGGAAGTTGATGGAGAGGCGATATAGCGGATGTTATTGAAGATTTGGTCGTACTCTTGATGGACGTGACCAGATAGCACGAGCTTAACCTGTGGGAAATTACAGATAAATGAGTTGAACTCATCTTGGTTGTGCATGGTCTGAGTATCGAGCCAGCGGCTGTTGACGTGACGTGGTAAGTGATGCACTACCACGACAGTATTTAAGTCAGGACGCTCTTCAATTCTATCGCGTAAATAGTTTAATTCGTGGCGCTCTACCCAACCGTGAGGCACAGAATAGACCTCAGAGTTTAAGAAAACGAATTGCCATTTATCTGCAATTAAGCAACGCTGAGTATTAACACCATAGTCACTTAAGATGCGATACATTAATGGACCGTCATCGTGATTGCCAGGCACAAAGAATACTGGGCGCTCTAGCACTGATACAGCATGGGCAAAACGTTGGTAGGAGCTGACAGAATAGTCTTGAGAGATATCACCTGACACAATGACACAGTCAAAGTGGAGGTTTTGATTGAGAATTGACTCTAATACCGCTTTGAATGATTGTGCGGTATGAACACCAAGTAAGGTACCTGATTCTTCAGCAAATAGATGTGGGTCGGTAAGCTGCAATACACTCAGCTGCCCCTCCGCACTCTTTATTTGAAGATCATAAGTATCCATAAGGCACCACTACATAGACTCAACTCAAGTTGTATTCAACATAAGTCGCTTTGATGAGCACTACTGCTCAAGATAAGCACGCATAACATACCACTTAGGCATATTGAAGCTTTTGCCCGCGACTCCACAAAGCTCGCATACATTATGGGCACAGGCCATCACTATGCAGTATGTTATTCACAATTGACCTTTGAAACAGTGCAATAGATAACAGATTTTGCAGTCTAGAAAATCAAAGGCTAACTTTTTTGTAGATTTAAGTCCTTGGTCACACTCTTGAGTACTAAGAGCATAAGGTACTTAGCCTATCAAAGCGCTCTACTATACAGCATGGCAAAGTTAACTTGACTTGAGCAAATGTTAAAACATGGCAACACTCACACTTTTCAGTGTGCATAAGGCCTTAAACACAAAAGCTCTACGTATCTTTACTCAAACTAACTGTCAATGCATACCATCTAGAATCAAAAAAGCTATGTTTCCTCTGGCTTTTCATTTGATACAAAATCATTAGCATTGAAACGTCTAAAATGAAGATACGGCTAAAAAGCGCTCACAAGCGCACCTTTGCCAAAGTAACGACTCTGAACGCTTTAGCTATTTGTACTTAACTACATGCCATCCATCATCTGAGGTGCCGAATGGCAATCTTGGTTTTGCTCACAGTCTTTTAAGAACTCTGCGCGAATCTCATCGTAGTAAATCTGTAAATGCTGCAAAGCTAAGAGGGCTGGAGCATTATTGATACGACCATTGCGGCAGCATTCAAAAGCATTCTTAACAGGAAGCTTGAATACACGAATATCTTCACCTTCACTATCTAAGCCGCCATGGGAGAGGAGGTGATTGGCACTAATGCGGCCAATATAGATAGTTACTTTCTCTGAACAACCGCCTGGGCTTGGGTAGACTGCATTTACATAATGCAGATCAGATGGCTTAACGATAAGACCTGATTCCTCTTGTAACTCACGTACAGCTGACTCAATCTCGCTCTCACCGATATCAATCATGCCGGCTACGATCTCGATAAGCCATGGTGAGACTTTATCTTTAAGTGCACCAGGTCTGAACTGCTCAATCAGCACGACCTCTTGAGTAACTGGATCGAATGGCAAAATGGCTACAGCATCAGTACCGCGTTCAAAGATCTCACGATCGAAAATCTTGGTAGTTGCACCATTGAACTTCTTGTAAGAAACGCGATATAAATCCATAGCAAAATGCTTTTCAAACAGGCGCTTCTTCTCATGAATTACCACATCTTTAATCGTAAAACGTGGTTCTACCAGTTCGTCAAATCTGTCCATTACACTTAAATCTCACTACTGTATTGACCAAGCAAAACAAAAATTGAGCTTGGTTAATCATGCTCATACCTGAACAAGCAGTCAAACATAGGAAACGAGCATATCCAACCTAATACAAGACTTTGCTTATCCATAAGACAAGCATCAAGGCTTAGTTATGTTGTGCCTCAGACAAAACCAACACACCAACTTTAGTTACACACTAAAACATAAATACGGCTCGTGATTACTTTGTGCATGAGAACAGCAACAATACATCAAATTACCACAAATCATGCCTAAAACGATGAAAAACAAGCCGATTTTGCATGATAAGCCCCAAAAAATAGTCACTCTACAAGTACAAGCTTACATCATTGGCAGCATCGCCAATGCAAATAAAGCTTTGCAAGCCATTAACCTGCACACCTTAAAGTGCTCATGCTCAAACGCAAAGCAGCTATCTAATGGCTGCATGCTGTATCTGCTCATAATGCATAACTTAAGGATAGCTATTAATTGCGCATGCAGTATTTGTTCTGCAATATCTTGCCAAGCTTGCTAGATAAAATTTGTTATAGATGCGGCCCTTTAGCCCCAAAGTCTAAGAATAGTGGTATAACATTATGATGAGCTCACAAGCTTGTAGCTAATTTTAGTTGCAGCAAGGCATAGCAGTTAAGTGAGATACTTAACTTGAGCCTAGCTTTAGCATAAGCAAAACATCATGAAGCTTTTTGAGGCTTTCCTCTTTATGCTTGTGGTGTGTTTTATTCAAGATCGACGGAGGCCCCATGTCTAAGATTGCGTTGAAGAATGCTACTGTCATGTGTGAATCAGGCTTTAAACGAACTGAAGTTCTGATTGAAGATCGCTTAATTGCCAAGATAGATCCACAAGTAAATACCGACGGTGCTAAGGTCATCGACTGTCATGGCATGTTGGTGCTCCCAGGCCTTATTGACGCCCACGTTCACTTCAGACAGCCAGGTATGGAAAAGAAGGCTACCATCAAGACTGAGTCAGCAGCCGCTGCCTTAGGCGGTGTTACCTCCTTTATGGATATGCCTAATACCAATCCACCAACTGTCTCCATGGACGCTCTCAATGGCAAAAAGGATATTGCCAAGAAAGATAGCTACGTTAACTACGCTTTCTACTTAGGCGCAAGCGATAAGAATCTTGAGGAAGTAAAACGCGCTGATCCTCATGAGATCGCAGGTGTGAAGATCTACATGGGTTCAACTACTGGCGGCTTATTACTTGAAGGTGAGTCTGCCTTAGTTAAGATGTTCAAGGCATCTCCAACCTTAGTTGCCACCCACTGTGAAGACAACGCCATCATTAATGCCAATACAGCTTTAGCAAAAGAGATGTACGGTGATCATATTCCATTTAATATGCACCCAATCATCCGTAGCCGCGACTGCTGCATTAAGTCATCAGCACTGGCTATTGAGGCCGCTAAAGAGGCTGGTGCTAGATTGCATATTGCTCACTTAAGCACCGCTGAAGAAGTTGAGATGATGAGAGAGTTTGCTAGCGGCCCTCTGCACTCACGTCAGGTCACCGGTGAAGTATGTATTCCTCACATGTTCTTTAACGAGGGTGATTATGACCGCCTCAAGGGCTTCTTAAAGTGCAACCCATCCGTTAAATACGAGCGCGACCGTCGTGCTTTATTAGCAGGCTTAAGAAAAGGCTTAATCTCTACTATTGGTACTGACCACGCTCCTCACGAGTTAGCAGTTAAGACCTCAGAGAACTACCTCAATGTCGCCTCTGGTCTGCCATCAGTTCAGTACAGCTTAAGCGTCATCTTTGAGCTCTCTAAGCGCGGCGAGATTTCTCTTGAAGAGGGTATCAAGGCTGCAACTTGCAATGTTGCTGAGCGCTTTGGTATTGAAAAGCGCGGTACCATCAAGGAAGGCTACTACGCTGACTTAGTTGTATTTGACCCAGGTGAGAGCTTTATAGTAGAGCAAAAGGACATTGCATCCTTATGTGGCTGGTCACCAATGCTTGGTCAGCGCTTCAAAGGCCGTGTCCGTGACACCATCGCCTCTGGCCGCTTAGTAGTTCAAGACTACGCTATTGCCTCCGAACCAGGCGATGCTATGGCCCTGCGCTTTAACGTCAACGACTAAGCTGGACGCAAAACACAAGCGCCAAGCTCTCCAATGCACAAGAGATCAAGCTCTAGCCCCTTTGGGCAACTAGCGCCCAATCAGACCTCCAAGGCACAAGAGCTTAAACTCTAGCGCCTTTGAGCAAATCGCGCCAAATTGATTGTCCTTGAAAAGAGTCATGCATGGTGCAAATTTTCAAGGGCATGATCTTAGGATATAAAAAAGCCACGTAGTATCATCAGATACCCGTGGCTTTTTTTGCTTTACGTAAGAAGAGCTCTTGCTCTCTTAACTACAATACGTAGTAGCCGATCTTCTCGTAAACTTCCTTTAAGGTCTTCTCAGCACGCTCGGAGGCACGCTCAGCACCCTTCTTAAAGACCTCATGCATATAGGCCTCATCAGAGCGAATCTCATGGTAGCGCTTCTGAATAGGCTCAAGCATAGCAACTACAGCCTCGCCTACCTCTGCCTTGAAGTTACCGTACATGGAACCTTCAAAGTAAGCAACTAACTCAGGAATTTCCTTGCCAGTTGCAGCAGACATAAGCTCAAGTAAGTTAGATACACCTGGCTTATTCTCGCGATCAAACTTAATTGAAGGTGGATCCTCTGAGTCGGTAACAGCTGACTTAATCTTCTTTAAGATGGACTTAGGCTCTTCTAAGATACGGATAACGTTCTTAGGATTATCATCAGACTTAGACATCTTCTTAGTTGGGTCTTGCAGTGACATCACGCGAGCACCAGCCTTTGGAGTAAAGCCCTTAGGCATTACAAAAGTCTCACCGTAAATGCCATTGAAGCGCTCAGCGATGTCACGGGTCAGCTCAATGTGCTGCAGCTGATCGTCACCAACAGGAACTAAGTTTGCCTTGTACAGCAGAATGTCAGCAGCCATTAATACTGGGTAGTTGAACAGACCAGCTGTTACATTATTAGAGTAACGCTTGGACTTGTCCTTGTACTGAGTCATACGGCTAAGCTCACCCACCTGGGTGTAACAGTTTAAGATCCAGCCGAGCTTACAGTGAGCTGGAACGTGAGACTGCAGGAAGATAATTGACTTATCAGGATCAATGCCGCAAGCAAGGAAGATAGCTAAAGTGCTCATGGTATTTTCACGCAGCACCTTAGGATCCTGACGCACGGTAATGGCATGCTCATCTACTACGCAGTAGATACAATCAGCCTTGTCCTGCATCGGAACCCAGTTACGCAGAGATCCGACGTAATTACCGATTGACAGTTCTCCTGAAGGCTGAATGCCCGAAAAGATAATATCCTTAGACATAGTAATAAAGTTCCTGATTTACCTGACGGTACATAACATCATACTGCCCCAATATCACGCCCCTTGTGGTCGCAATCTCTACCGTCAATGCAGTATGACTTAACGAAATCTGTGGGCACTTTATGCCCCAAAGTGCTGCTACTCTTTAAGAAGCGTCTGGCAGGCTCTTTATAAGCTCAGTAAGCTGTACAAATGAGTCAAACAGATAGTCTGGAGAGCAGTCTGTCTTGAGGTCGTAGCCACCATCATAGCCATAAGTAAAGGCAATGGTTGGCATGGAGGCATTTTCACCAGCACGCACGTCATTGATGGAATCACCTACCATAGCAGCGTCTTTTGCATCCACACCTAGCTTGTCAAGCACATAGTACAGTGGTGCTGGATTTGGCTTACGCTCTGAGAGCACTTCACCACCTAAAACCGCGCCCATGTACTTATCTAAACCCATGTACTTAATCAAAGGCTCAGCAAATACATGTGGCTTGTTGGTCACCACACCTAATTTGATGCCAATGCTATGAAAGTACTCAATGCCCTCTTTTACGCCTGCATATACCTCAAAGTTTTCATGTAAGCCTTCGGTATAGTACACCTCAAACAGAGCTTTTGCCTCTTTTAACTTGTCTTCAGGCACCTCGTCGATAGTGATATCGTGACGGCCTAAAATGATGCGACCTAAGAGCATAGCCACGCCATTACCAACATAAGTAGCCATCAGCTCAGCGCTTGGAGTATCTACTCCAAGCTTTTGGGCAACCTTGGATGCCGCAATGGATAACTGCGGCAAAGTGTGGGCTAAAGTTCCATCTAAATCAAAGAGCAAAGCCTTTGGTTTATGCGTCAATTGCATCTTCTTATTCCACATCTAACAGCACTACATCAAGCATACTATGCTTTTCGGCGCTTAAGTACATACAACAAAAGAGGCGCTATAGTCTAGTAATTAGCTTATGGCCTAGCCCTTTGCCTAAGGCTAGCTGGGCAAAAGGGGTCGGGACATAAAGGAGGCTGCAGCCCTATCTAAGAAAGGCCATAGCCTAGTGTTACAACTCAGAGCCACAGGCGGCCTGACATAGACGCTCATAGCGTGCCTTAGCGATGCCTATAATTTAGGCTAAGGCAGCACGCAGATCAGACATAGCCTTAGCAATGTCGTCCTTGCCAAATAATGCTGAACCAACTACGAACATTTCAGCACCGGCATCAGCACAAGCACGAATGGTGTTTGGAGCAACACCGCCGTCTACTTCGATCTGAATATTAGCACCAGCAGCTGCAGCCATAGCCTTAACTTCCTTGATTTTTTCCATCATAGCAGGAATGAGCTTCTGACCACCAAAGCCTGGGTTAACGCTCATAACTAAAACGAAATCTAAGCGCTCCCATAAGTATCTTAATACTGAGGTATCGGTACCTGGGTTTAATACTAAGCCAGCCTTACAGCCCTGCTCACGAATGAAAGATAAGTAGCGATCAACGTGAGGAGTTGCCTCTGGGTGGAAAGAGATCATGGAGGCACCGGCCTTAGCATAATCGCCTAAAACCTTTTCATTGATTGGCTCAACCATTAAGTGCACATCTAAGATGGCATCGGTAAAGCGAGCACGGATCTGCTTTAACAGATCTGGACCGAAGGTAAGGTTCTGCACAAAGTGGTAGTCCATCACATCAAAGTGAATGATGTCAGTACCTACGTCTAAGGCCTTTTGAATGTCATTACCTAAGTCAAGTAAATCAGCAGACAGAATAGAGCCAGCGATGAGATGCTTCTTATCCATAATTCTCAAAATCTAAGTATTGAACACAGCAGTAACATCTAAATTACATAGATTGAAGATGATGCTGCTATAGAAAGTGGGTAAAGCCTAAGTTCTAGGCACTGTGAATAGGCAAAAGCCCCGATCGAATTAGGCATATATAAGCCTTTTTCGATCAGGGCTTTAAGTACAGTCAAACACGATGAGCTTTGTTTTTAAGCTTATAAGACTTACTTAGAGTCAACATCTGCCTAACTGCTTTAACTGATTAACGTAATTCGGCTTTAGCTTCACTAATGCGCTTAGCAAAAGGAGTAGCGCCTTGTGAAACTGACAGCGGAATATTTCTAGATGCTGCAATAGCCTCTTCTCTGGTTGCATAGTCACCTGAAATTAAGATGTACCATGGTCTGCCATTACGGGAGCTATCAACAATCCACCAAGGAGTGGTTAAACCACGAGCGGCGGCAGCAACGTTAGCACGGTTAGATGCAGAAACAATCTGCACAGTCCAGTGATTGCCATTTAAGGCACCAATCTTAGCCTTGCTCTCAGCTGAAGCAGCGGTGTTTTGTGCAGCTGGACGACTTGCTTGAGCCTGAGCCTCTTGTAACTGCTTTAACTGACGTTGTTCATCAGCAAGTGAAATCACCTGACCAGCCTTGAGTGGCTGACGCTGTGGCACAACAGGCTTTGGAGCTACAGGAGCAGCTGGCTTTTGAGCTTGAGCAGTTTGATTTTGAGCATTAGCCTGAGCTTGGGCTTGAGCCTTGGCTGCAGCCTCGCGATCAGCCTTAAGCTTCTTTTGAGCTGCAGCTTCTAAAGCAGCAGTATCGCGTGCAATGCTCTGTGCAACTTGATTTTGTGGCTGCACCATTGGCTTTGGAGCTACCTGAGGCTGAGCAAGCTGCTGAGGCATTTGCTGGGCCATTTGCTTTGGTCTCTGCTGAGCCATTTGCTGAGGCATCTGCTGAGGCACTGGTCCAGCCATCTGACTTACTGGAGGCACATCAATCGCAGTAGTAGCTAAGCCGCTACCTGCTTTAATGTGGTTAAAGTTGTCAGAACGACGCAGTACAGGGACCTGAGCAGTAGCTTGATTTACAGATCCTCCCACTCCCCTGGGATATCCGGAGTTGTTAGCTCCGCCTTCAATTTGCTCTAGCTCTTTGCCAGATAAGGTAACTGAATGCTCAGTTTCCTTCTTAACAATCTCAGCATCAACTCCACCTGGAACAGCATCTGGCAGTAAACCACCATCAGCCTGGAGCTTTTCATCGTCGTTGAATACTAATGCATCACCATTGGCAACTTGAGACTTGGTTGCGCTCTTGCCTGAATCATCAGAGCCAAAGAATGAGCCACCAAAGAAAATTGGGATAAGGCAGGCAAACACAATAACAATGCACACTACTGTGACAAAGATGCCTACTGAGCTGCTCTTCTTCTTTGGCTTGGCAGCTGCGTCCTTACCTGCTTTACGCATTCTGTCATTGCTGACCTGCGGACTAGTCGGATCTTTCATTAATTTCTCCGTTATTGCAATGATTTTGCTCATATTGCCATCAGCATTGCTAAGAGCTTCAGGCAGCTTATTCTTGATGCTGTTATAAATGCGCATTGCATTTTGAACAGCAAACAGATGTCGTGACAGTATACCTGCTTCTTTTAATGATAATGCAGGAATTTCCATAACAGAAACATCTACATTACCCACAGGTCGTGCGGCTTTTTCATCAGCCCATAGCGGCTGACAAACAAGCACAAAGGAGAAGCGACCTTGACCTGCAAACTGCTGATGTAAAGCCAACAGCTCATTGTAGAACGATGATACAACGGTATCGATATCATCAACTACTACCAGAATCTTGTGATTGTACGGAATATGTACTGATGACAGGATATCAGGCAGATTTAGATCATAATCGTACTTACCTGAAGGAATAAGCTGTTGCAAAAAAAGCTCACGCAGACGCTGAATTTGCATGTCCTTATGACATGGGATAAAGACAGCACGCATCTTAGCGTCAGTTTCATTTACCAACTGTTCGCAAACAACAGTACGACCTGAACCGGTTTCACCTGAGAGCAGAATGAAGCTTTCTTCTTTGACGGCCATCTCTACAAGTTCATTGCAGAATCTCTTTTGGCTTTCCAAAGATGCCAGTGCTTCGATATCCATGTGCAACCATCCTCTCTTCAGTCACATTGTGCTGCCACATCTTAGCGTCAACCATAGCGCTTATAGACAGTATCTCTTATAAGAAAGTACTTATCTAAACACTATTGAAAACGTGTTTGATGCCTATTTAGGCATATGACGGCACAGCTATGCATCATCCTACTTATCGCAAATACTCAATTTTAACGCAAGTAGGCCAAGATACCAAAGGTCTAATGATACCAATGTAACAGTATCGCAAGAAATAATACTGATTTAACCATTCAATATGCCATTTCCCACGCTTTTTCTTAGAGCTTGCGATAACACACCGCTCCTCCACAAATCTTCATAAATACACAGCTTGTTCTTACATTGAGTACAATATGTTCTTCCCTTAAGTAGTATCGAGCTCTAATACACACATGAAAAAAGAAGATTTACCAGAATTTGCTAAACCTTATAAAACAAAGGGTTACGACGTAAGATTAGTTCGTGGTGCTTATCAGCTCTTTAAGATTTCTTCTAAGAGGGTGCCAGAGAAGTCTTACCCTGTTCTTATTCAAGAGTATGTCGGGACAATTGATCCTGAAAAGGGACTTATTCCAAAGAAGATCACAACCAATAAAGCATCAGCATTTGTTGAGTACGGACTCAGTCACTTCATACTAAGTCGCTACAAAAGTGAGTTGTTACAGGCATGCAACTTTGATAACAGCGAATCTATTCAGTCTGTATACATGGGCATTGTGAAGTTTATGTACGGCCATACTCAGCAGCGCTTTATTGATCTTTCGTACCTTCAAACAATGATTAAGCCGTGCCCAGAACTAAAAGGTAGTAGTTCAGCAAAGCGCGTAGCAAAAGTGGCCAGCAAGATAGCGTCTTTGCTAAAGGAAGATATTCCTGACACTGCAGACCGCGACTACGTGATTGCTGCACTTAAAGATATTAAGGCAGATCCAAGCTTAGAAAAACCAGCAATTGCCTATTCAGATGAGCTGACCGCACTATTGGATAAATATGGGATTGATACGAGATTAATTATAAATAACTCTAAAATCCTAGCTGCCCATCTTAGGCAAGTCTCTATGACAATCTATCCACTCAAGGAGCCAATCAAAGTTGATAGGAAGCATGTGGATACACTTTTACATTTCTTTGATGACGTAAAAGACTACAGACAGGCAAATACGCAAGAATATAACCTTGATAATATCTTTTGTATCTGTCTACTGTTGGCAATGAAAGGTGAGTTAACGTCCTTTTCATATGCAGCCGAATACATCCAGATTAAGGATGATTACTTTCAAAAACTAAATCTCATTGAAGGCAAAAACTATCCTTCCTATGACACTTTAAACCGTATTTTCCAGCACATTGACTCACAAGAGCTAAAGGATAAGCTGCTTAAGAGCATTGACAGACTAATTAGGAAAATTACTGGCACATTTGGCTCTGAACAAGAGCAGCAAAATAGACTTGAATGCGATGACAGCAAGCCCCTGAACAAATCAGGATGTCAGGTCAATATCTTTGATAGCTCAAGCTTACTACGCCTAGTATCAGAAGCTCTTGACGGCAATAAGCCTGAGATTAGTGCATTTGAGCAAATGCTTAAAAGATACAAGCTCAAAAATACAATGATTACAGCTGATGCTCTTCACTGCCAGCTAGAGACATGTCATATCATCGTAGACAAGGGTGGTTTATACATATTTGAGGTCGATAGCAATCATGCTGCTCTCAAAGAGCACATGACTTGTGTGATAGATCAGAACCAAGATAAGTGCATTACGAAGACTTTCAATAATTGCGACTATGAAATCTTCATCCTTGATTACAAGGCAACAGAGCAAGAGTTGCCAGAAACAAAAGCCTTTGTTCGCATGGTAAGCCATAAGCGAAAAGACCTAAAAGACTACAACCCTGAACAAAAGTACTTCATATCATCAGCAAACAATGCTCAGCTTA
>NZ_AXWV01000081.1 GCF_000482845.1 Anaerobiospirillum succiniciproducens DSM 6400 | reverse complement strand
AACATAAGGGCCGTTGAAGACTACGACGTTGATAGGTTGGATGTGGAAGCGCAGTGATGTGTGAAGCTAGCCAATACTAATGACCCGAAAGCTTGACCATACAACCCCGAAAGGTTTTAAGGCAAGGTTTACCATTAAATAGAGAGTTAAACAAAGCGACAACATGTTGCTTGCAGCTTGCTGATAGATTTTTAAATACAGATTTGCTTGGCGACCATAGTGCTGCAGACCCACCTGTCCCCATTCCGAACACAGAAGTGAAATGCAGTGACGCCGATGGTAGTGCAACGTACGATTGTGCGAGAGTAGGTCATCGCCAGGCTTAATTTTTTAGTGCTGATATGGCTCAGTTGGTAGAGCGCACCCTTGGTAAGGGTGAGGTCCCGAGTTCGATTCTCGGTATCAGCACCATTTCCGCATAAATAAGCCATTCTTGGCAAAGTAAAACGCAAGTTTTACATAAAATGAACCACCGCGAGGTGGTTTTTTTGTTTCTAAACCATCCTAAATAACCTTTTTGCGATCCCTCCTCATATAATCACAGCGCCCAAAGCCACGCTAGTATTCCATTCTTAAAGCCATCTTTAAGCAATACACTCATTGATGATTGAGCATGCACTAAGAGGCATATGATTAAAAAGACACGTCCACTTAGACTTTTAGCCATCTTATACAGCTCTCCTATAGAGCTTAAGAGTGTAAGGTCTGTCTTAAGTTTTGCCAGCCAAATTCTTAGCAGGTTAAGCTCTTCTTAAACTATAAGTAGCGCTAAACATCATGACTGCACTTAGTTATGTGGTTATTCAAAGAGCTCTCATAGCTCTAATGTGTCTGAGATCCTTTAGTGCAGGGAGTATCGAAGAGTTGAACGTGTATTACTGTGGTCGTTAGCGTTATGAGGCGTTGCTATGTGCTGAAGCACGATGGGATAAAAAAAGGGAGCTATAAGCTCCCTGTTTAGATCGTGCGAGGTGATGCACATGTATATGGTATTGGTTGCTATAGTGTGAGCCGCCCTTATTAGCTAGGCTACAATGCCCATGAGGCGCTGATAGGTCTTTTCGGCCTCTTGCTTAATGATTGGAAGCTTAGGGTGAATGATGTTCTTTATGCGAGTATCTATAGCTTTACGCAGGGCATTGCGTAGCTCTTGCAGTGCACTGTGCTTAAGGCCCTGTTCTTTAAGAGTAGAGCTTATCTTGATAAGCTCATCTGCAGTAAAGTCTTGTTTTAATGTGTGGTCGTGGCAGCGTTTATGGGTTTCCATCAGTTGCTTAACGCGGTAGTCAATCTCAAGGTTAGCAATATCAAGCTTATGCTGATCCTCATCTTCCATATTGGCTTTGATTTCAGCTTGGATATCGGCAATCTCTTGTGCAGTGAAATTATCTTTTGATTCTACAAAAAGACCTAAAGACTCAGGATCTTCATCAATATGTTGTACTGCTGTTTCATAGAGTACATCAAGTGCAATGCGTTGTTCTTTTGTAAACACCCACTGCATATTCTGATAGTCCCAATGGCCAAACAGGGCAAAGTTCGACAATGTATCGTACGCCTCGTCTTCACCATGGCTTTGAGATAATCTATCTGATTGCTCTGAATCGCTCACAGATGAAGGTGCTTGCTCTTTTTCTGCATTGATGAGGTCTTTAGCGCGGGCTTCCAGTTCTCCAATCGCGATCTTGATATCCTCATTGATTTCTGACCAATCTGTGTTGTTAACTTCATCAGTTAATTCGTCCATATCAACACAAGAGTCATCGATCTTAACTTTTGATTGAGGGCCTAATTCTTCACGTTTACGAGCCGATAGAACGAGAAGCTTGATGTTTACGAGACCAGGAAAGTCAAGTTCCCACTTTTGTTCGTCCTCATTCCAAAAGCCAAAGATGGTGCGTCCAGTTTCTGGTTCTACGTACATATCGACCTCGATTTTCAAATATAAACGATACAGTTACCGCAAGCGTTTTACCCCAGGCCATTCATAAATGGCAGCCCATCTATTTATGGCTAGGTAAGTTGCTCAGCAACCAGTTAGTTATTCATTCATTTTGTTTGCTCAATACCCGTAGGTAACACTAGAGAGACCTTCTTCATAGCAGCATATAAAGCATTGCAGCACCCATCATCTACGCGACGATATGCAGTAGAGCATAGTAGTGCCCACCATTTACGCGACAGCATGCAGTAGAGCATGGTATAAGCACTACCTACCACTACGCGATGGCACGCAGCTGACTATGGTATAAGCACATTGCCTCTACGCGACGATATGCTGTAGAGAATGGCATAAACGCATTGCTTTAACGAAGGGGCACCTAAGTTCATGTAGTAGGGTTAAGACCTCTAGCACGCTGATGCCGCTTATGTTGCTATTAACTGTAAGTTAGCGAGGCTCGGCCTTGTAGGCAGAGCACTCATATGTCTATCTAGGAGCTCAAAATTAAACGATTCTTTGCAGTCTTTTGCTCGCTTGCAAAGTTTGGGAAATGGAGTATATACGATCAATTACTAGATTTATTTACAAATTTTGCTGCTTTTAGATCTTGATTTTTAGCGCTTACGATTTACATGAGAGGAGCGTCGAGCGATTAATTTTGGGAAGTCCCCTGTATCGGCAAATTGTCATACAAGATCATATGGTCTTTATAAAGACTAATTTTAGACGCGCCTTAGCTGTACTGAGATCGTATTTTGTCAAGTCCTAATTTACTGTGAAACGATTCTTTGCTTGTATAAAATCGCATATATATGCGATTTATAAAACAGAATCAGATAGATAGGCGCATCTTCCTACGTCAAAATACATAATCAACAGCTTACGTGCATAGGGTTGATTAATTATTTTGTGGCGTGATAGCTAGGCTGCTTTTGGGGGACGAGTCTTGTGCTTTTATCTACATTGCCGGCCATTTGTAGTAGTTATCTTATGTAATTATTAGAGAGGTCTGTTGTTTATATACGTGGTGTTTGTTTATGTAATTATTGTATATGCAGTATATAAACTAACTGTTATCAAACTTGCTTCGGTCTGTGTTCGCGTAAGCTGCTAGTGTCTAGATTGTTTTTGGGATCAGGTGTTGTGATTTGATATGGGCTGCTTGATTAGAGTGCTTTCAGAGGTGGTTACTTTAGCTGTAGGTGCTCTGATGCTTGTTTGCGTGAATATAGAAAAAGAAAGGCAGGGGCCATGATGATCCCTGCCTTTGCTTATAGATGTATTGTTAGTGCGCTAGGCAATGTAAACCTTGAATATGCACGTATTAGGACAAGCTAGCCACAGCGTTCAATAGGCACAGCGCTATGGGCTATCAATACAGTGCTAAGCGTGGGTATGTATACGCTTGACCATTATGGTTTTGCTTAGGTTTACATCCTTAGCTAGTGGCATGTTTGTTAGCAAGTTAAAGACGCTATGAGGCTATTTCTTATTAGCTTCACTTACATACTTACAGGCCACAATATGGTTGTCCATGTGCACTAAGGTTTGAGTATCTTGCTTGTATGGGCAATCTTCGATAAAACAACGGGTGTTGAAACGACAGCCCTTTGGTGGATCGATTGGACTTGGTAAGTCGCCCTTTAACAAGATACGATCTTTACGCTTAGTTGGATCGATGATTGGGATCGCAGAGATCAGTGACTTGGTGTAAGGATGCAGAGGGCGATCGTAGATAGCTTCTTCTGGAGCTACTTCTACTAAAGAGCCTAAGTACATAACACCAATACGATCAGAGATATGCTTAACTGCAGCTAAGCCGTGTGCAATGAATAAATAGGTAAGACCAAACTCGCTCTTAAGATCATCAAGTAAGTTTAAGATCTGGGCCTGAATTGACACGTCTAAAGCAGATACCGCTTCATCACATACGATAAGACGTGGTGACACGGCTAAGGCACGAGCAATACCAATACGTTGACGTTGACCGCCAGAGAACTCATGTGGGTAACGAGTCTTGTACTGCTTTGCTAAACCTACGCACTCAAGTAAGTACTCAACACGTTTGCCAATCTCAGCACCATGGTGAGTTTTATTGACGATCATTGGCTCAGAGATGATCTCTTCAACAGTCATACGTGGGTTTAAAGATGAGTATGGATCTTGGAAGATCATCTGAATATCACGTGCGTACTTACGGCGCTCATTACGAGTAATGCCGCCTAAGTTAACCCCGTTGTATATGATCTCACCGGCAGTTGGCTTGTAAAGACCAGCAATCATCTTACCTAAAGTAGTCTTACCGCAACCAGACTCACCCACAAGACCAAAACACTCGCCTTTGTAGATATCTAAGGTGAGGTTATCTACAGCCTTTAAGTAAGTCTTATTACGATTTAAAAGACCGCTCTTGAGCTCGAAGTGCTTGCTTAGTCCACGAAGAGAAAGCAGAACTTCTCTATCGTCTTTCTTGTCTGAAGCAGCTGCATTGTTTTGAATATCAGTCATTTACAGCTCCTTAAACGTCTTTCTTTTCAATGTAGTTGAAGCAACGTACCTTGCGCTTATCCATAGTAATAAGCTCAGGTAATGAAGCGCGGCATTCAGCGCGAGCATGCTCACAACGATCGGCAAAAGCACAGCCCTCTGGAATCTCCTCTGGAGGAGGAACCATACCAGGGATCATAAACAGACGCTCGCTTTGCTCATCTAAACGAGGAATGGACTTTAACAGGCCTAAGCTATAAGGATGCTTAGGGTCGGTTAAGATCTCATTGGTGCTGCCTTCTTCTACAATACGGCCGCAGTACATAACTGCAACACGATCTGCAGCCTCAGCCACAACGCCTAAGTCATGAGTAATCAGCAGTACAGAAATGTTGAACTGCTCTCTCATGCGGTAAATGAGATCAAGAATCTGTGCCTGAATAGTAACGTCTAAAGCGGTAGTAGGCTCATCAGCAATGAGCAGCTGTGGCTGACATGCCATAGCCATAGCGATCATAATACGCTGACGCATACCACCAGACATCTGGTGAGGATAGTCTTTAACGCGCTTTGCAGGATTAGGGATACCAACAGTGTCCATTAAGTCCAAGAGCTTTTCTTGGGCTTCTTTTTTAGACAGATTAGTGTGTAGTCGAATGCTCTCTAAGATCTGATCGCCCACAGTAAAGATTGGGTTTAAGGAGGTCATTGGCTCCTGGAAGATCATCGAGATGCGGTTACCACGAATTTGCTGCATCTTGCGCTCGCTTTGCTCGAGCAGATTGATGCCGTCAAAGTTAATCTTTGAGCCTTCAACAACACGACCGTTAGAGGCTAATAAGCCCATGATAGACAGAGAGGTTACAGACTTACCAGAACCTGACTCGCCTACTAAAGCTAAGATCTCGCCTTTATCAATGCTAAAGCTAACATCGCGAATGGCACGAACCGGGCCACGACGGGTAGCAAACTCAGTGGATAAATGTTCAACTTCAAGTAACATCGTGTACTCCTACTAGCGGCGTCTTGAACGCGGATCTAAAGCATCGCGCAGACCGTCACCAAATAGGTTGAAAGCAAGCACGGTCAGAGTAATCGCAAGACCAGGGAAGATCAGGGTATAAGGAGCAGAGAAGATAAAGCTACGTGAACGAGCAAGCATGTCACCCCACTCAGCAAATGGAGGCTGCACGCCGAGGCCTAAGAAGCCTAAAGCAGCAGTATCTAGCACAGCAGTAGAAATACCTAAAGTAGCACGGACCACGATTGGAGAGGTGATATTAGGCAGAATGTGGCGGAAGATGATACGCAGATTGCTATCACCAGTAACTACAGCTGCCTGAATATAATCGTTAGCCTTTACAGACATAACGCATGAACGTGCAATACGAGCATACTCAGGAATAGATACGAGGCCGATAGCTAAAACAGCCTTATCTAAACCACGACCCATAGCTGCCATGAAGGCAATTGCTAAAAGGATGGATGGAACAGATAAGACCACATCCATAGCACGCATAATGATGTTATCAAGGCGACCACCGTAGAAGCCACCCATAGCACCTAAGATAGTGCCTACTACTAAAGAAATAGTAACTGCAGCTAAGCCTACGCTTAAGGAGATCTTGGTGCCATCGAGGACACGAGAGAAGATGTCACGGCCAAGCTGATCAGTACCAAACCAGTGCTCAGCACATGGAGCAATGAATGCTTTTTCCATGTTGGCCTGATTAGGATCATAAGGCAGAATGTTAATGCCCATAGCCTGAGTAATAGTCAGCACTACAGCAATACTAACAAGCAGACAGATGATCATCAGACCAAGTAAAGCTGCTTTGTTTGAGGATATAGAAGCCCACATGTCGCCCCAACGAGAGGAACGTGGCTTTTTCATGGCGATTTCAGTCATTTAGTTCTGTCCCTCAGCACCATACTTAACACGTGGATCTAATGCTGCGTAGAGCAGATCAACCACCAGATTCATGAATACGAAGATGAATGCAACGATCAGTACTACAGCCTGGATAACTGGGAAGTCTGAACGCATGATGCTTTCTACAGAGTAAGCACCGATACCTGGCCATGAGAATACGGTTTCGGTAAGCACAGCACCAGAGAGTAAGCCGCCAAACTGCAGACCAATAACGGTAATGATTGGTAAGAGCGCATTTCTAAAGGCGTGACGACCGATTACCTTAACTGGTGGTAAGCCTTTGGCCTTAGCGGTGCGGATATAGTCTTGGTGAAGCACGTCAAGCATGCTTGAACGAGTCATACGGGTGATGATCGCCATTGAGTAGCAAGCAAGGGTAATAGCTGGGAGAGCAGCGTGCTGCAGTGCATTAAAGAAAGCTTCAAAGTCACCAATGATTAGGGTGTCGTATAAGTAGAAGCCAGTACCATCATAAGGACGCATCAGAGTGTCAATACGACCACCTGATGGAACCCAGTGCAAAATGCCTGAGAATAAGATAATCAATAACATACCCAGCCAGAATACAGGCATAGACACACCAATTAAGGCTGTAGTCATGGTGAAGTTATCGATAAGGGAGTTCTTTTTAACAGCGGAGATAACGCCGAAGATAACACCCACAATAGATGCAATGATGATGGCTAAAACTGCAAGTTCGATAGTGGCTGGCAGACGGGCCATGATCTCGGTAGTAACTGGAGTATTGGTAAAAAATGAGGTACCAAAATCACCATTGAACATAGCAACCATGTAGTTGTAGTACTGAGTGAGTAGTGGCTCATTAAAACCCATGCTCTCACGCCAGGCATTAATTGCCTCTGTAGTAGCGTGTTGACCAAGAACGATTAAAGCTGGATCCGGAGAGAACACTCTCATGATCAAGAACACCAGCACGGATACGCAGAATAACACTGGAATCAGCATTAGTAAGCGCTTTAAAAGATATAACAGCACAAGCTTGTCCTCAAGTGCACGTGCTATATGCGTATCTTCATTTTATGTATGCAAACACTTTAGAGTTTTAACTTACGCTAAATTTTCAGAGCACTTAACTTAAGCGCTATACAAAACTTATACGGGTCTAACTTTCAATGAGCACAATAGTGCAGTGCTCATAACTAAGGGGCATCCTTGAGTGCTATGTACATAAGGCTTATGTCCTGATGTATAGCGAACAATTAAGGATAATCTCATCTTAGCTAGCCTAGGCAATATTGATCTGACAAGGCAATTAAGTGGTTTCATACAGCAAACATTCAAAGAAAAGTAGTAATTGACGCTGCTTAAAGAACTTTCAAGAGCAATGTCTTGTGATCTTAAAGTCATAACAACTTAGAGCAGGCCATCTACAGTTCTGACAATGCATGTCTCTAGACTAACTACAATCATCAATCAAAGTGACTCATGAGCCTATTAGTTAGTATGAGGCCAGGTCTGGCAACATCACGAAGATAACAAACACGTGGATAGCTGTAGTATGAACAGATTAACTGACAAGAAAGAGCAAATTTAACCTAGCCATGATCGCTATGATCTTAGGCCAAGGTTGATTTGATGTCAGGCTGAACTCAATGCATTTACTTGATGCCGTCCTATTATCGGCGTAGATGTGATGAGCTGATATATGACTATGGTCAATGCACTTAATCAAACAACCTAAGTTACAGTGCTGTTTAGATCTCGTATTTCCTATCAGTAGACATGGAAATATGAAGAGCTATACCCACTAATGTAGGTTATTAGAGTGTAGGTACATGACCTTAGTGTCTGTATTTGCAGTAACTACTTACTAGTTCTATACAGAAGCTATCAGGATTAACGTAGTGCTACCATTGCTTCAATCACTAGAGTGTTTCTAGATAGGATAAGAGTCATACTTAAGTGCATAGTATGGACAATTTGATATGGAGCTGCAGTTTAAACATCCCATGTCCTAACAAGCTTATTAAAAAGCCATCGAGAATGGCTTGATCTTAGATAGGCAGATATAAGATCGCTATCTAAATAAGCTTAAACAGATCCTAGTGTTGAAATAGCCTGCAACAGTAATTCAGATTTGATACTAGTTAAAGCCTTGATGAGCGCTCAATAGAAGCTTTAGGTACGCATCTAAGATCTACTTGAAAGCATGAGACCTTCAATAAGGGCTAATACTTGATTAGCTCTATGATCTTAATGAGTACGTTACAGTGTTATAGCGCTGCATATACAAGCTGAACTGTTACTTCGACGGCTTTAACTTAATACAGTGCCCCATACAATCAGTAGCTATGCTCAACAAGACTATTGTCTTGGTGCTTTTTGCTCTTAATAGAGATGTAAAGCACTGAGGAGAATGGCTACTCTTTGATGGTTTTAGTCACTGTGCCACTCTATGACCCTCTAAAGTATAGAGTCAGAGAGAAAGTTTCCCACCAATGCTGCCATGTAGATGGCAGTCTTAGATAAAGCACAAGCGAAGTAAGAGACAATTTAGACTTAGCATGATCGTATTGTGTGCAAGTTGAAGCTGCGCAAGACAGATTCTAAATGCCTAACAAAACTTACATGTTAATATCAGAAACAGTCCTGAATTTCCTTGTTAGCAAAAACAAGCTATTATAACAGCAATTGCTTGTCTCTTATAGAGTTTCTGTCGTCAACTAGTATACAAGTTGCACGAAAGTCATTACAGAACCTTGCTTTTCTAATTTTTCATTTTTCCAATCACTTTTGAGTCCCCTCAAATTAGCCCCCTTAAAGCGCAACTTTTTACGCCCCTCATATCAAATGAACTTATCGAGCGATTTAAGGCTCATGATCCTGTTCTACATACACTCAAGGCTTATATACGTTTTGATCTTAAATTTCTGTTGGACCGGTTTTGCGTACTTGTTAGGGCTCGTTTGTAGAGTAAGGACAAGCTTATATGATCATTAAGAGATGTGGCTAAAGTGGAGATCTTAAATGCTCGCTTTAAATTGGCAGACGGTGCACTAACAGCTAATGGTGATCTTTGGTTGCAAGATAGATGTGAATTTGCCTTCTTCCGCTGATGCTGAAAAATAAGGGCAAAAAAGCGTGATCACTGCTTGCTTATTTTGCTAAACAATGTATAATCTTTGCGCCCCTCTTATCGAGTTATGCGGTTTCCCACCCGAATAATTTGATGCAAGCATGGGAATGCTTGTTATTTTGAGCTCAGCGAAAGCTGAATGTTTTAAAGGATTCGTCCTTCAAATCAAAGGGTTTTTTAATGAAAACTTTCGTAGCCAAGCCATCTACCATTAAGCGTGATTGGTTTGTTATTGACGCAACCGACTTAACCTTAGGCCGTGTTGCAACTGAAATCGCATCACGTCTTCGTGGCAAGCACAAGCCAGAGTACACCCCATTCATGGATACTGGTGATTACATCATCGTAATCAACGCTTCTAAGATCAAGGTTACTGGCAACAAGGCTCAGGACAAGATGTACTACCACCACACTGGTTACCCAGGTGGTATCAAGGCTGAGTCCTTCGATAAGTTAATCGTCCGTAAGCCTGAGCAGGTGTTAGAGACTGCCGTTCGCGGTATGCTGCCAAAGGGCCCATTAGGTCGTGCTATGTTCCGTAAGCTGAAGGTTTACGCTGGTGAGACTCACAATCACACCGCACAGCAACCTCAGGAACTCAAGTTATAAGGAGCATTAGCAAATGGCTGCAAATCAGTACTACGGCACCGGTCGCCGCAAGAACTCCACTGCTCGTGTATTCATCAAGCAGGGCAATGGTCAGATGACTATTAACGGTCGTACCCTCGAGCAGTACTTTGGCCGTCCAACTGCACGTATGGTTGTTGCTCAACCTTTAGAGCTCCTCGACCTTAACGGCAAGTTCGACATCTACGTCACTGTTACTGGCGGTGGTATCTCCGGTCAGGCTGGCGCTATCCGTCACGGTTTAACCCGTGCTTTAATGCAGTACGACGAGAGCTTCCGTCCTGCATTACGTAAGGCAGGCTACGTCACCCGTGACGCACGTTCTGTTGAGCGTAAGAAGGTCGGCTTACACAAGGCTCGTAAGCGTCCACAGTACTCCAAGCGTTAATTTGGATTACTTATCGTATCTCCCATGGGAGGTACTCTCCAGGAGTCATTCGATTCCTGGAGTTACAAAAAACCCCTGTCTTTACAGACTGGGGTTTTTTTATGCCTATTTTATTTGTCCTTGCTTGTAGATAGCCAATAGCTGTTTGCTGCAGCTAAGGAATGACTAATTAAGTTTAGCTATCATGGAGCGTGTTCACTTCAATAGCATAGGCATGTTTGATTGGGTAGAGCCCATATATGCTTAATCTGATAGCACCCCTTATTGAGCCTTCATTAGGATCAAGATGCTGCTAGCACTTATTAAGCCTTATCTTCATGAGGATTTGCTATCAGCTTAGATAGCATTGCTTAATGAGTAGCAGGTGTATTGCGGTATAATGCATCAAGTAGTTGTATCAATGCTCTTTTGCGGAAAATCAAATGATCGGTATCAGTCCATACATCTTTAATGCTTTATATGATTGGCTGCGTGACAATGACTACAACCCTCGTGTCGTTGTCGATGCTAATGCTCCAGGCGTTGTTGTGCCTCAGGAGTACGTAAATAATGGCATTATCATCATTTCGATTTACCATAAGTACATCAATGACTTCCAAGTAGGAGAGCAGGGTATTCGATTCTATGCCCGCTTTAAGGGTCAAGAGCGTTATGTGGGGATTCCATATCAGGCTATGATTGAGATCTCTACTGCTAATAATGGTATCTACATTCCAGTGTCTAACTGGCTTGAGAGCATGGAGCATACCTTTAGTGCGCTAAGCCGAGAAAGCGGTGAAGATGATGATGGTGATGAGGACAAGGATCTTAGCTCTAAGAGCGACGTTCAATTTGTGCTCGAAGAGTATGATGGCAGTGCTAAGCCAGCAAAGAGCAAAGGCCGCAGCTCCGCAAAAGATGACAACAAGAACAAGCCATCCTTTACCATCCTAAGCTAGTATTATTCTCGACAAGTTTGCATGTGATCTCTAATCAAGCACATGCTCATTTCCCATGGCGTAAAAACAGCTCTATTGCCATTGGAACAATCTTTTCTTGCTTAACCACACATGCGCATGTGCGCATGTCGTGCGTATCTTATCCGGCATCTATAAGCCCCACTGCGATAAATGCGTGTTCAATTGCATCAGCAATTCAATTGCACCAAGCATTTAGTAGCATAAACATACCATTGCATCGACAATTATGCTCTTGAGGCTAAGTGGATCTTGCTAATTTTCTATTGCCTTACTTATCACAAGCAGCCTACACAATGCGATGATCTCTTGAAAGGAGTATTGTTCCGCGTAGCTACGATGAAGCGGCTGTAGGTGCGTTGCTGCTGCTTTAATGGCTCTTTGTGGTAGATAGGTCAAAAGTGCTGGCGCTAAAAAGCGCTTGTTGAGCTTAGGTGGCGGCGCTCTTTGAGCATGGGCTTGCACAAATTAAACGTTTGTATGGCCTATAAAAACAAAGTCGGCCATGAGGCCGACTTGTATCACTCCTAGTCTATAGACTAGGAAGTTAAATTTGAGCGTATTAAATCCAAGATCTTAAGATCTAGTTTGAATCTACTTAATTTGGCGATCGGTGCCGAGCTTTACCCACATTGGAGCCATCTCGATAAGACCTTCTTTACCAATTTGCAGATCACCAGTAATGCCGTGGAGTACGTCGTTGTTATCCTTGGCAAGCTTCTCAAGGTTGAATGAGAAGTTTACGGAGTCATAAGCTGCAGCAAAGATACGCTGAACCTGGCTATCAGCCTGTGGCAGAGTTGCTGTCAGATCTGACTTTAAGACGCTATCGGTAAGCAGCCAAGGCATATCACCTAAGTAAGCACCAGCAAGAGCGATTTCAGAGGCGCTGTGGTTTACACCAGTGAAACTGCGGTCAGTTAAGTAAACTGGGGTATTATCAGGAATGGATGGACGTACCTTAATTACATCAGATGCAGTGGCGTTGATGTAAACAGAGTCAGCATTATTCAAAGGGCAGGTTGCTAAAGCCATTTGGATATTGTTGATATCCTGATAGCGACAAGCTACTGCAGACTTGCTAGAGGCAACTTGCCAAACTTCATTAAAGCCAGCTACTGCACGCTGTCCACGGGTGCTTTCAGGGGCAATGACTACAGGACGGCTATGACCATCATGGTAGATCTTAGATGCAGCTAAAGCACCTTCGTAATCTGGGCCTAAGTTAAAGTAGTACATGCCCTCACGATGAGTAGCAGGTTGATTGAAAACGATTGCAGGCAGAGAGATCTTAGTCTCAAGTAAAGCATCAACCTCAGGCTTTAAGATAGGGCCAATAATGTAGTTGGTGCCGTTCTGACCTAATGATGAAGCAATCTCCTGCATGGAGAAACGGTTGGTATCGTAGAAGGTTACCTTAAGACGGCTATTGCGATCTTGAAGAGCAGCTAAGATACCTAAACGAGCAGGCTCACCAACAGATGCAGCAAAGCGGCCTGATAAAGGCAGTAATACAGCAAGCTTATCGCCCTCCTTTAAGGAGACAGCGCTAGGGGCAGCCATAGGATCGTCAGATTTGCTTACTTCACCCTTGTTAGCCATTTGCTCTGCGGCAAAAGATAATGGGTGCTTGCTACCATACTTGCTGATCCATGACTTAACTAACTGCTGTTTAATCGCCTCACTGTTAGAGGAGTCAAGCAGCGCAAAATCAAAGAAGCCTTGCATAACAGGATCAGTGCTCTTATTGAGCTGTACAGTTAGCTCTGAAGCAGGGAGTAATTGCAGAGCATCTACTGCTTGCAGTGCAACCTTTTGCTTGGCATCAGGGTTGATGAGATTTAACAGAGCAATGCGGTACTCAGTTGCCTTTAACATGTGTGAAGAGCTCTTGCTCTCGTTAAAGAGGTTGGTCTCAATACGAGTAGCTACTTGATAGTAAAAAGAGGCTACTGCGTTTGGCAGAGTGGCTACATTGATCTTGTTAATAGCAAACAGTGCATCAGTATTGCGGTTCTGGCTTGAATAGAGCAAACCTTCAATGATTAAAGACTCATCCTTTTGCAGCGGAGTGATCGCTTCACTTTGCATATTGCTAATTAAGCCAGATGCGGTGGTGTAGTCACGTGCTGCAATTGCACTACGTGCAAGCAGGATCATCGCAGGGAAGCGTGAATCATTGTCGGCATCTGACAACATACGCTCATACTCTGCTTGTGACAGTGTAAGCGCACTAAATGCCTGCTGAGTTGTGATACCTGATTCTGCCTTATCGGTAGTAGAGGTACATGCACCGAGGCTCAAAGTTAAAGCCACAGCAATAGCGCTAAGTTTAAGACGAGCGGTAAATGATTGGGCTGACACGATGTTATCCTGCAAAGTTCAATGATTCACACATAAGATCTAAAAGTATCAAGATCGCCGTGATCTCTAGGCTAAAGTGTACTTAGCCTAACGATATGTGAACCATCGTTAAAACCAAAAGTTGTTGCTTATCTTGCTCTAAATTAATGGCTTTAGGCAGTTGTACTACGGCTTTTTTCTGATAAGTAACAATCAGAGCATAATAGCACACGAAACTTAGCTAACATACCCGATCTAATGAATACGATTAACTTCGTCACACCATTGATCCGATCGAATCCATATTTGCCAAGATAGCAGCCTTGATGAGACTTGTTATGCGCCCAGAAAAATAGACAAATATATACAAAGAGACAGATCGCTTTGCGCCTGTTAAGACAAAAAGATCATGGGGATAATGTGAACAAGTAGGTGTTAAGGTGGGCATTGCCCTATGGTCAAGGTAAAGCCACAGGGCATGAGATGGATATTTGAATCTTAGATCGCGTCTTGTTCTACTTCAAAGGCTTTAGGATGAACAGATGGGGAGGCGCGACGGATAGTGGCTACAGAGCCGCGTTCAATAATTGAGGTAGCTGTGTTAGCGCGGATGATCATTGGTACGCTACCACCTGCAATACGAATGAGATTATTGAAAGCTGCCTTAGCTAAGTTCTTGTAGTCAGGATTTACAGTAGTAAGTGCTGGAGTCATCATGCTTGCAAGCGAGATGTCATCATAACCAGTAACTGAGATGTCATGAGGTACGCTAATGCCACGCTCTTTTAAGGCGCGAATGAGACTCATAGCAGTGCTATCGCAGATACAAGCAACTGCACTATAACCATCAAAATAGCTGTGATCGATAAGATATGGTAGCAGTCTAGCAGCGCAGAAGTCAGTGCCATAGCGACGTGTCTGTAATAGTTCTAAAGTCTGTCCAGAAGGATCGGCGACATTAGCAATATCACAAAGATCAATCACTTGACGGTTCATATCAAAAGGGATGCCTCTGAGCTTAAAGGCTCTAACAAAGCCTGAGGTGCGCTCCCACATAGTGTGTTTGACATGTGCTGTAAGCAGAGCGACACGCTGATGGCCATGATCCATAAGATAGTTAGCGATGTTATAAAAAGAGATCTCGGCATCAGGAGCAATGGTACAGATCTTCATGCTTGGATCGATGCCATTAATAAGAACGGTTGGCATCTTAAAGCGCTTGACGAGATGCAAGATTTCAGGGCTATCTGAACCAAGAATAATTATGGCCTCGGATCCTGCAAGGATGGCGCTCAAACGGCTAGGCACAGACATCTGATCTCTGCCAATGAACTCACATTGAATACCTAGACGTTGACCCTCTTCATGTAAGCAGCGTAGCACGGTATCAAAGTAGCTACCTTCAAAGGCGCTGCCGTGTTCGTCACACATAATGGTGACCTTAGTAAAGCGAAGAGAGATCTTTATTTGAGTGCGATGCTTACTATAACCTGTTGCCTTAATCGCAGCTAAGACCTTAGCACGTGCTTCTTCGTTAACGCTTTCATGTTCATTAAGTACACGGGATACTGTTGCACGTGAGACGCCACTCATCTCTGCTAGCAAAGATACTGTTACTTTGCCGCGAGGTTTTCCTGTGGAGGTGTTTACTAGGTTTTCGCTGTCGTAATTATCATCCATGCCTGAAATTTTCCCAGTGCCACAATAAGTCTCTGCTATCCACAGCTAATTGCTAAGACTCGTGTGTTGCCACGGTAGTGAGACTTGAATAAAAAAATAGCTCTCTAAAGATAGATGAATATCTTAAACTTTAGAGCATACGTACACTTGGCAACTATGTAGGACTCCATAGTGCACAAGGTCTACGTATGAGCATTAGCAAGTGATCTTTTCTTAAGCTCGCCTATATGGTCACTTTAAGCCTATTGCTATTAACTGCTCGTTCACAAACTCGAATGCATCTTAAAACTCAAGATGATCTTAACTGTCTTTAAAGTAAGCAAATTCCTTATGTTTGCTTGACTCATAAGTCATCTACGCTGAAAAAGCACTAACTGCTTGCATATATACAATGGCCTAGAAACGATGCCAAAGACATTATGTGTAGTGACTTAAAACTAAGTAGTGAGTATTACTAAATAAAATTTCGTAACACTGCATAACAAAGTTGAGTCAACTATACATAGTTAACTGGACACTAGGCTGAGCTTTTAGTGCGCTAGATGCGACAGCAAAGTACAAAATCTAATATAACGCATTAGTGTTAAATTTAGAGGTGTACTTAAGAGTTTTGCAAGTTCTCGCAAGATTCAGGCCGCCAATGTAAAAGTTTTGCTCTCATCACCAAAAACTTTACTAAAAGGTACTTAACACATTGAAAGACAGTGTAGAATTTGATGTGTAGTTTTTCTTGAGCCCCCTTTTTTATTGGTTTAACATGCACAGCTTAACACAGCCATAAGCTGACTTTCGGAGATCATCAAAATGGGTGCTCATAACATCAAACAGACAACTCTTTCTTCTGAGCTTGCAGATCTCATTTCTAGCAAGCAAAACGAGCTAACACGGGAGCAGGTTGAGGCTATAGGCAGAATCCTCAATTCCCCTTCTGACAGCTCGACCGACACTAAAGCACCTGTAGCCGACTC
>NZ_AXWV01000080.1 GCF_000482845.1 Anaerobiospirillum succiniciproducens DSM 6400 | reverse complement strand
AAGAAGCTTGATGAGGGCTCTAAGCAAATGATCGATCGCAAGTATGGCTTTAGCTTGCTTAACTCCGATCCGAATCGCTATTGCATTGTCATTAGCAATGCTCTTAAGCAAGTTGCAGCTGTCTCTAGGATTAACCGTGACGGCACTTATGCTGTTGAGTATCAACACCCTGATATCAATGCCAAGGGCATTGCTAAACCAAAATAATATTAAGTGGCCGTTGCTATTCAATGGCTATTTTTGGTGAATGGAAACAAAAATGCCGCAGCATGACGAAATTTTGGTTTCATGCTGCGGCATTTTTATTATGGCCACAAGGATAAATAAAGTTCATCCTTGAGGCGCAAGATTATTTTGAGATGAGGATTAATTACATCTCGAGATCATCTGGGATCTCGGCGTTGTGGTAGACGTTCTGAACGTCATCAAGGTCCTCAAGAAGATCGATCATACGGATGAACTTCTCTGCAGTTTCCTTGTCCAGTGCAGTCTCAGTTGATGGGGTCATGGTAACTTCAGCTGAAGATGGGCTGATGTTCTGAGCTGCAAAAGCGTCTACAACAGCAACAAAGTTCTCAGGAGCGGTGGTTACATCGATAGAACCGTCGTCATTAACAACAACGTCATCAGCACCGGCCTCAAGAGCGATGTTCATTGCAGTCTCTTCATCAACGCTCATGTTACCTGACTCATCAGGCATGAAGCTGATTAAGCCCTGCTTGGTGAATAAGTAACCAACAGAACCAGTTGTACCTAAGTTGCCACCAAACTTGGTAAAGCCGTGACGAACGTCAGATGCGGTACGGTTACGGTTGTCGGTCATACACTCAACCATAACAGCAACGCCACCAACACCGTAACCCTCGTAAGTGATGGACTCGAGATCTGAGCCTTCACCGCCACCAACACCACGCTCAATAGCACGCTTGATAGTGTCACGGGTCATGTTCTGAGCTAATGCAGAGATAACTGCAGAGCGCAGACGTGGGTTTGCACTTTCATCACCGCCGCCTAAACGAGCTGCAGAGGTGATTTCACGGATTAATTTAGTAAAGATCTTGCCCTTCTTAGCGTCCTGGGCAGCCTTACGGAAACGAATGTTGGCCCACTTGGAGTGACCTGCCATGATGATTCTCCTGGATTACTTTTCTACGTCAGTGATGGCAATTGCGAGTTCTTGCAATGCTTCGTCAGAGGCTAAGTTAGGAGCCTCAGTCATTAAGCAAGATGCGGCAGTAGTCTTAGGGAATGCAATAACGTCACGAATGTTCTCAGTATGAGTGAGTAACATGGTAAGACGATCCAGACCAAAAGCCAGACCTGCATGTGGAGGAGCGCCGAAAGACAGAGCGTCGAGTAAGAAGCCAAACTTAGTTCTTGCTTCTTCTTCGCTAATACCTAATACAGTAAATACAGCCTTCTGCATTTCCTCGTTGTAAATACGAACAGAACCGCCACCTACTTCATAGCCATTGATAACCATGTCATAAGCATCAGCAAAGACGCTTAATGGCTGGTCAATTAACTGCTGAGGGGTTACACCAGCAGGGGCTGTGAATGGGTGGTGCATTGCGGTAAGACCAGCCTCTTCGGTGATCTCGAACATTGGGAAGTGAACAACCCATAAAGCCTTGAAGCCTGGGTTGACTAAATTGTGGTCACGAGCAGTAGCACAGCGCAGTGCACCCATGAAGGTCTGGCACTTTACAGTCTTGCCGCAGCCGATGAATACGATATCGCCGTCCTTAGCAGAACAAGCGTTAGCAACATTGACTAACAGCTCCTCAGTGACGTGCTTAGCAAATGAAGACTGCATGCCTTCAGCGCCCTTGGCAAGCTCGTTAACCTTGATGTACATGAGGCCACCAGCGCCAAGCTTCTTGACGTAATCGGTATAGCCATCAATCTGCTTACGGGTAAGAGCAGCACCGCCTGGCAGAGCAAAGCCAACTACACGTGACTCAGCATCGTTAGCAGGCTCTGAGAGCACCTTAAACTCGCTGTCTTTAACGAGATCATCAAGTGACTTAAGCTCAAAGTCGATACGTAAATCAGGCTTATCAGAGCCAAAGCGCTCCATAGCCTCAGTCCAAGTTAAGACTGGGAACTTACCTAAATCAACATTCTCTTCTTTCTTAAAGAGGCCTACCATCATGTCTTCCATAACAGCACGCACGTCGTCTGAGGACATGAAGGAGGTTTCAATATCGATCTGGGTAAACTCTGGCTGACGATCAGCACGTAAGTCCTCATCACGGAAGCACTTAGTGATCTGATAGTAGCGATCAAAACCAGAGATCATGAGGAGCTGCTTGAACAGCTGTGGTGACTGTGGCAGAGCATAGAACTTGCCGTGGTGAATACGAGATGGCACCAGGTAATCACGAGCACCCTCAGGAGTTGCCTTAGTCAGCATTGGGGTCTCAACGTCGATAAAGCCGTGCTCATCTAAGTACTGACGTACAAAGCGAGTTACGCTGTGACGCTTGGTGAAGTTGGCGATCATCTCAGGACGACGCAGGTCTAAGTAGCGATAACGCAGACGCTGCTCTTCGGTATTGTCCTGATTGAAGTCTAAAGGCAATACGGCGCACTTGTTTAAAATATCAAGATCGGATGCATAAACTTCGATTGCACCGCTCTTCATATTGGAGTTTACCTGATTGTCTGGACGTGGCTTTACAATGCCAGTTACCTTGATGCAGAACTCGTTACGTAAAGTTGCTGCCTTCTCGTGTAACTGCTGATTGTCAGGCTCAAAAACTACCTGAACAAGACCAGTTCTGTCACGTACGTCGATGAAAATCAGACCGCCTAAGTCGCGGCGCTTGTTAACCCAGCCGCACAGGGTAACGGTCTGATCTTTTTCATTCAGACCGACTTGATCACAGTAATGTGAACGCATTGACATAGAATTTGCCTTTAGCTTGTAAAGAAAGAAATCTTTAAGTTCAGCTCAAATTGATGCTGTAATTTCACAAGCATCTCCATGCCCTTATTTTTATAAGTAGCAAGGACTTGCACAACCACAAGATATTCAAGTGAACTAACGTCTTGCTAAATTGCTAGCAGCTTACGCTGCAAAAGCTTGCTCCTTGCCTAGCTTTGAGCGTTTGGGCAAGAGGCGCATGCACTAGGAGCAGCTGGAGTTGAGCAGCTTTCGTTCTTAAAAGGCTGCTTAGAGCTACCAAAGACGCCTACACCTTTCAGATCGCAGTTGGAGGCCGAAATAAGCTTAACCAAGGTATCCTTGTGACACTCTGGACACTGTGTTAACGGAGCGGCACTCATTGACTGTAATTTAGTTAATGTGTGACCACATTCTGAACAACGATATTCGTAGAAGGGCATAACAATCCTTTGCTGCTTGTTTAGTTGTATGCAGCTAGCAAGTAATCAAATGATTAAACCTGCTAAACCAATGTAATGTAGCGCAATGCCTCACTAGTAAAAAGGCTTTCACGATACATATTAACGCCTCTGTAGCGCTCCAAAATAAGCCCTAACAGGACGCAGCTAAGCCTTAAATTATAGCCTTTTTGCTAGAAACTGACCACATATCAGAACATTGTTCACCAAAAATATAGCACAAAAGCCCTAATCTAAGCCATAAACGCGCCTTGACCGCACATGCACATGGCACTCTCTTGACACTATCTGCCTGTAGTGTGCCCTGTAATGCCCATTTGTCTTGCATTGAATCTGCAATTAGCCGTCTACCTTGCTGTGCTCCTTGCAAACTCCCATTTTAAGCTAGTGGGTCGCTCCATCCCCCTTTTCTAGGCTAGTGGATTGTTCCATCTATAATTTCGTGGAGGTGCGGCGCATGGCTTTATTTAATGAGGCTATACAGTGTCGCTGCACTCTTTTCTGAACAATAAAATGCACATGATCCTGAAACACTATGGCACTCAAAGACAATGGGCAGCTAAAAGCTGCCCAGTCTTTGAGTTTGATTTTGCCTTAACGTCACTGTTCAAAGTGCATTGGGCAGTTTTGATTGTTACTAGTCTTGGCGATTAATCTTACGTGTAATGAACATGATAACGCCTAACATGATCACCAGTAAGACCGTAGATATGAGTAAACCAAGGCCAGTTACAAATACAATGACGTAAGTTAAGGCATGTCCAACAAGCTGAACGCCCATCAAGATCGCAGCAGCTTTCTTTACCTCAGTTGCTGAGTAGATATAAGCTGAGAGCATGCTAGAGGTAATGAGCGCAGCAATAATGTAGGAATTAAAGAAGCTCATATACTCTGCAAGCGCTAACAAGAATACATAGAATATGATGATCCCCAGACCGCAAATAAAGTACTGCAGCCTTGAGATCATGCGCTTGATGGATACCTCAATGGACAGCAAGGTCACAAAGACAATCATCATCATCAAGATGCTGTATAAGCAAATTGCCTCAAACAACTCATAAGTTGTGTCAAAGTAGTTAGGCGAGAAATACAGCTCTACCTCATTGGTGCGATTGAAGTAGTTTCTAAACTGCCATTCATGATTAGAGTAGCGATCCTCATCATTATCCATCTTGTAAAGATCAAATAAAGTCTGATAGAGGTATTCATACGAGACAATATTGTCAGTAGTAAACTTCATCTCATAGCTAGTGCCTGCCATCTCAAAGAGTGACTTTAGCGCCTGACTATCATATTCATCATGTCCGATAGAGATTGCACTGCTAGATTGTTCACCATCTTTTCTAGCATCGTTACCAAAATCTTTGTCAGTAGATGTAGATAAGATATTGGTACTTGAAATAAGCTTATCTGTCGATAAATCTAATGAAGTGGTGCCATCATCTTCTAATATTATATTTGAGCCACGTATATGCACCAGATTTGATCTGAGGAGACCTGATTTATCTCGAATTTCTGGTTTGATGCCATTGCCAGCTATGAGCATAGTGCTTTGAGATGCTAGTGGTGTATACGTAAAGCTATTTGATCCCCTCAAAGAATAGATAAACTCATATGTAAGCTTAGGAGCACTATGTCTTTGAGTGCTATTGATAAGATCAAGCACCTCTTTTTTACTAAGTGCAACAGCAAAGCCAGTAAAAGGCGACAAACTTACAGCCTGACGATCCACGCCAGCAAGCTTTAGCGTATGAATCTTTTCTAATGAACGATAGTCGCTTAAGTAGATGAGAACGTAGACAAGATTGGTGCGCAATTGATGTTCTTGCAAAAAGCTAATTGCATTAATATCAAGCTCTAGATAACCCTTTTGTCTTACATAAGCCTTGTATAGACCAACATCAAATGGACCTTCAGATACGTTATAGCTATCAATACGAATTGAGCTCTCAGCCTTGCCTGCTCCTCCAATGAGCATACCGGAGCCATACTCTTTGTACTTGCCAGTACAATCGTCTGAATCACACTTCTTTGGCACTGCAGCAGGAATGGCAATAACCGGATCGGAAAGCTTTTGTATATCGCCCCAAGCTTTGGTGTATTTGTCTGCAACCTCGCTATACAAATAAGATCGCTCTGATTCAAACATGTACAAGATATTGCCGCACAGCAAGAGCAAGAAGCCAAGACCAAGCAGCGCAAAGATATGCCCTGTGAGTTTCTTACGCTCAGGCACTCTTAAGACATCATCGCCCGCACCAAAGCTACCAGAAAAGATCTCTTTCATCTTTTCCTCAAGTCCATTGCGCTTCTCATCTTGCATCTGCAGTGCAGCCTCAACCTCAGATGCCACTGCCTTTGCATCCTCTGATGCCTGAGCTGCTTGCTTAGCAGCGACGTTTGCACTGGCATGCTCTGCACTTACGTTTGCGCTGGCATGCTCTGCAGTTGCGTCTGTACAGGTATCCTCAGCAGTTGCGTTTGTGCTGGCATGCTTTGCAGCATTGCCTTGAGAGTGCACAAGATCACTGCCTTTAGCTTGGGACTGATCGGCTGCAGCATCATGAGTTGAGGTTAAGTGGGGTGGTGCACTATCTTTGTGTGCCTCACTGCTGCTATTAGCATTATCCATAGTGATGATCCTAAAGCCTCAAGAAAAGTAATTCACAACCAAGCTATAGCCCATCAGTTAAATGCATAGGCATTATCTGATGGACTTTGAAGCTTGTTAGAAATTAACCTTAACGTTAATGCGACGGGTAATGTACATGACGATACCGAGCATGGCTATGAGCAAGATGGTACCCACGAGTAATGCATAAGCCTCGATGTGCACAATGGCAAAGAGTACGGCGTACATAGCTAGCAGCATGATGCATACTGCTAAGGCCGAACGCTTGGAGTTAAGTGCGGCTTTCAAGTAAAGCGAGATCATTACCGACATCAAAAGTGATGCGCAGATATAAGCAAAGGTAAAAGAAGTGTGCTCACTTAAAGCTAACAGCACCATGTAGAACATGATGAGAGCTACACCAATGACTACGTATTGAGCTAATGACACCATACGACTCATCACAATCTCGCAAGCTAAGACAGTTACAAAGCACATGGAGATAAAGAGCAATACGTACTTAGTCAATCTATCAATTAAGGTGTAGAAGGTGATGGAGTTAGAAAAGTCCAAGCAATAAGAGTCATCAGTGCTAAAGAGATATAATCTTTCAGTATCTAACACCAAAGGTAAAGCAGTGGCGATGTTGTTTTGTAAGTAGGTTGCACTAAAGGTCTTTTCATCAGAGGTGCGTTCACTTGGTAAGAATGATCCAGTATATGAAGGATTAGACCACTCACCTTTAAATGCTGTGGTTGTTGACTGGCCTAAAGGTCTAAATAAGAGCTTTTGAGAGCCACGTAATACATACTCCACTCTATAACGTACCATGCCAGGATCTGTTGCCTTGCTCATGCGACCAACGGTAGCAACTGCAGTATTATCCTCATTCTTACGTTCTGCATCTGCATCAAAGGTGTTCTTGAGTGCAGGAACATTAGATGCAATTGATGAGGAGCTTTGCTTAGATCCTTTGACAAGATCATGCTCAACTTTGCTGATATTAGAGCCAGCTAAGATCTCTTCAATATCATCTTGCAATAAAGTAACGCCAAAACCATTAAGGCTATTATGCTTAATGCTCTCAACCATATAAGCCTTACCATTTAAAGTAATGGACTTAATATCATCAATGGCACGAGAGTAGGACACAGGCACAAAGAACTCAACTGCATTCAAGGACACTTTGCGTGAGCTATTATCTGAAACTACATTACCAATGGCTCTAGCAAGATCAATATAGCCCTCTTGCACTACAGTAGTCTTGTATAAGGTAGCCTCATAATTGCCTCTATAGCGCTTTTCAAAATCGATATCGATTTGAGAATCGCTTTTGCTGGCAATAGCCATAAAGATCTTGTCATCTACCTTAATCTTTTTCTCGTCACTGTCATCTTCGACCTTAAATAAAGAGCTCACATCCATATGCAACAGAATGTTTGGATCACCAAAGTGCTGGCTATAACCCCATGGCTCCACAATGGAGTCGACCGCATATTCTTGGTTATCCATACGATCATCGAGCACATATGTAAAAAAGAGGGTTGGGATGAGCAGCAAAATGGAAATGATAGCAATCATTAAGATATGCATAGAAAGGTTTGATGACCACTCACCCCTCTTAAGTGCCAACAATCCCTTGGAGTTAGCATGGCCTGCACTTACATCAGCCCCATGCGCTGCACCACGGCCCTGATTGCCCTGAGCATAACCATTATTCATGGCAGCGCCGTTGCCTTGATTGCCCTGAGCATAACCATTATTCATGGCAGCGCCATTGCCTTGCTTGCCCTGAGCATAACCATTATTCATAGCTGCGCCATTGGCATAGTACTTACCATTGGACATAGCCATGTTGCCATGGTTTGGATATTGGCCCATATTGCCTTGCTGACCTTGTTGGTGTGGCTGCTGATCCATAGTGCTATGCTGTCCTTGCTGCGGAGCAAATTGCCCCATTGCGCCTGGCTGCTGTAGTTGCTGTTGCTGCGGCTGTTGTTGCTGCGGCTGTTGTGGCTGCTGGCCCATACCCCACTGCACTCCCTGCTGAGCAGTATTGGAATACTGATTTAGCTGACCTTGCTGTGCTTGCTGACCTTGCGCTACGTATTGGCCTTGCTGCACTGGTAGATTGCCCTGAGCATACATGCCGCCTTGATTGTCCTGTACCGAGGCGTGCGCTGTTTGGCCATGGGCTTCGGCTCCATGATCTTGGCCTTGGTCTTGATTTGTGCCTGAGAGGTTATTTGTATTCATAGTTTGCTCATTGGTATGAGTGGATTGATTGACTGGTGAGGCTTCTATGCTTTGCTCATTGAGCTTGCTTGTATCACTAGATGCTAAGCTATTGTCACTTGAGTGTAATTGTAGCTGAGTGTCTGAAGAGTGTGACTGTAGCTCAGAGCCTGATTGTGCCAAGCTTTGAGATGAATCTTCATATTGATCTTTTTGCATATACCCACCATGTACCTTTAACGTTAAGGCATGTCCGCACAGTATTTGTAAACGAGCTACACTATACGTATATTCTAAAGTATTGGCCAACTCGTATTTTGCCTACTAACTAGACTCATCTAACGCCACAGTTAAGTAAGCATAATTAACAGTGTGAACTGTTAATTGCACTAAGTTTTGATGCACTCGCAATTGCTACTTATATGCTACCTGAACTTGCTGTAAAAAAAACTCAAAGATGCAAGCAAATGACTCTTAACATATGTAGCTTACAATTGCTTATGCTTTGACAGGATGCTTATCTTTGCAATGACTAATATTACTATCAGTGATAGACTTATTTTGGTGCGCCGTTAGGCAAAAAACTGCTCTAAACGTGTATGCAATCCTGTATGTAGGTCAAAAACCAATGATTTTGCCCTATTAAGGGGAGTATGCCCTATACCGTAGCATTCAATTGTAGTTTTTGTGATTGTTGCTCACATTTGTGCAACAAAGACTTATCTTACTAAAAAGTCCGCTAAAATATGCCTATTCTTAGTTTTGGTCACACGTGTACCAAACTTTGTATTAAGCTTAAGCACTTTAGTTTTATACTTAAGTTAAGCATATATCACTTAGTCTCAAAACTTGACTAGAGGCCATAGCATCACATGCCGCTAGCAACTAAAGAGGCTTAACGTCAAGCATGAAGGCAAGTTCAGCTTTAGGCTTTTTAACTTAACTAGCCTCTTGCTTGGCACATTACTTAAAAGAACTTTGTTCATCTTTTTGGAGAATTTACATCATGGGAAACCTAAATAAAGTATCAGCATTGGCGATGGGCGTGGCACTGAGTTTAAATGTGGCACATTCTCATGCTGCCGAAACTGCTGCCCATGACCCTAAGGTTCTCCGCGTAGGCTGTGATGCCGCCTTCGCTCCATTCACCTACACTGATGACAAGGGCAAGCTCATTGGTTTTGACGTTGACTTAATCAATGCCATTGCCAAAGAGATGGGCTACACCGTTGATATGAAGGGCTATCCTTTTGACGGTATTATCCCAACCTTAATGACCAACAACATCGACCTTATCATCTCTGGCTTTACCATCTCTCCAGAGCGTGCTGAGCGTGTCGACTTCTCTGACCCTTACTACCGCTGCGGTCTTACTTACTTAGTTATGAAGGATGATGCTAAGAAGTATGACTCTTTTGACAAGCTTGAGAAGGCTGAGATTTGCACACAGATCGGAACCACTGGTGCTTTATACTTACAAAAGACCATGGAAAAGCCTGATTTAAAGCAGTTCAATACTCCTCCTGAGACCTACTTAGAGCTGCAAAACGGCGGCTGTGATGTTGTGGTAAACGATCGTCCAGTTAACGACTTCTTCTTAGCTCAACATCCTAAGAACAAGGAATTCGTTGTATCCCGCGATATCGACTCTGCTCAGAGCGAGTACTATGGTATCGCTGTAGCTAAGGGCAACAAGGAGCTCCTCTCTGTAATTAACGAGGGCCTCAAGCGCTTAGTTGAGAACGGCGAGTTTGGCAAGATTTCCACCAAGTGGTTCGGCTACGACATGACCGATGACTTAAAGAAGCACGCCAAGGAAATCTCTACTCTCAAGACTGCTAAGTAAGAATCACTATCTTTAGTTAAATTACCTCGCAAACTATTAACAGCCCTCGCCTAGTGCGGGGGCTTTTAGTTTTTGCCCCACTCTTTGCCATTTTTTAGTTTGAGCCCCACTTTCTGCAACTTATCTGAGTTTTGCAAGCCTCTTTTGGTGCTAGCTATATGCTTTATAAGCGCAATACCTCATCTTGCTTAACCAATGCCTTAAGCTCATCATCTAAGCGCCTGCTCTAGGCTGTTGCTTTGCTGTGCTTGATACGAGGCGATGCTATGGCTTGGCTTGGTGTGGCTATTTTGGTTCTTTTTTACACCTGACAAAGGTCTAGCAATTATGCATGCTACAATTGCTGCACAAAATAGTTAGGTCATTTAGGTTGTGTGCTCAAATAGAGGCACTTTTTTAAAGTATTGCGAGTAAATTAGGCTATAGCTGCATAAGATGATGACAGCATAGGATGCTTGCGTAACTACCTAAGCTTGGTTTGTCAGGGCAATGCCCTTGCTAAGACGTTTGACATAGGCACGAAGATGAGCGATCAACGCGGAAACTACGGTTCAGGACAACAGCGTAATCAGAACGCTACTCCAAATGGTTCATACGCCAATTATCAGAACAACAATGCCCAAGGTAGCGGCGAGTACGGCTCACGTAACTACGGTTCTGCCAATAATCGCTATGCAGAGCAAGGTTACGTCAATCGCAACAACTACGCTGGCGCTGATAATCAGGGTGGCTATGGCCGTGGTTATAACAATAATCAAGGCGCTAATCGTGGCTATGGTTATCAAGGTGGTCCTGGCAATTACCAAAATCAAAACCAGGGCTACACTGCCAACCAAGGTCATGGATTTTCCCCAAACCAAGGACAAGGTTTTAATCAAAATCAGGGCTTTGCACCTAATCAAGAGCAAACTATTCAGGTGCCATGGGATAAGTATGAGCTCAAAAAGCGCTCTGATCACGGCCCAGTGTGCAATGTAATGCTCACTATCGGCTCATGGATTACCTTTGCTCGTAACTTCGTTTTTAACATTATCTTCTTACTGCTGATGTTCTTTGTCTTTGGCGGCTATATGGCCGTGCAATCACTTAAAGAAAACGGCATCTCTTTTTCATCCACTACTGCAGATCAGATTAACGCCATTGCAGATAAAGCTGAGGTACTCTACTTTGACCTTAATGGTCCAATTAGTGAAATGCCATTTAGCTCCTCACAGATTGATGTACTGCAGCGTGAGTTAGAAAGTGCTTTATACGGCAAGATGAGCCATGAATTAGTGGCTATCGAAAAGGCATTAGAGCTTAGTGCTAATGACTCTACCATTAAGAAAGTCATCATCTCAGTCGACGGCATGAACCCTGTGTCTCTGTCAGTTGCCGAGCGTATTGGCAGTGCTATGGAATTAGCCAAGGCAAAAGACAAACGCGCTGAGGGCTCTGAATTTAGCCGTGAGGTTGTGGTCGTTGGTACTACCTTCTCTCAGTCTGCCTATGCCATTGCAGCCCATGCTGACAAGATTGTTATGGATAGCTTAGGTGAGGTGGACTTAAGAGGTATTTCCATGACCTCACTGTACTTTAAGGACATGCTCGAAAAGGCTCAGATTACTCCATATATTTTCCGTGCTGGCCATTTTAAGAGCGCAGTTGAGCCTTTCATGCTCAATGCCATGTCTCCAGATGTACGTCGTGAGTATCAAGCCATTGCCTTTAAGTCATGGGATATTTATAAAAAATCCATCGGCGCTCGTTCTAAGATCGCAGTTAAATCTCGTGAGATCTTGCCTGAGGCTAATGTCTATGCTCAGTGGATTCGTCGTTATGGCGGCGATCGCGCTCAGCTGCAGCTTGCTCAAGGCTTAGTTGATGAGATTATGCCACTCAACCTCTACTACGAGGAGCTTAGCGAGCAGGTCAATGCCGATTACGATCGACCATATCGCCCTGCGATCATTACTTACCAAGATTATCTGATGCGCCACCATGCGCTCACTTCAGGTAAGAAGGCCGGCGCTCTTTCTCAAATCGAAGTACGTCCATCTGCTATCATTGGCTCCATGAACTCCATCATGGCCAATAGCACTTCAGTAAGCCCGCTATCATCAGCTGCAGCTACACTTAGCAAGAGTACTGATGTTGCTAGCGCTTCTAGCGCTATTACAAGTGCAGCTAGTACCGTCTCAGGCGCTAGTGCCGAGGCTGTAGGCTCTGGTTCTGTTGCTGATGCAGGTGGTGCTGCTAAGCTGCAGGCCAATGGCTATAACTATACAGCTAATGGTACTGATAGATCTTACGATCGTGGTGCTGAGGACAATCGTACATCGCTGCAATTTAGTGATATTGAAGCAATTTCGGAGGCCAAGCGCCAGATTGAGCGTCGCCTCAAGGAAGGCAAGAAGGCAAGTTCAAACACTGTTGCTGTTATCTATGGTATTGGTGAGATCACCGATTATCCTGAAAGACCAAGCGACTTTGCCTATGACAATATCGCTCCTCAGATTGAAGAGGCGATGATGAATGACAATATTGCTGCTGTAGTGCTGTACTTAAACAGTCCAGGTGGTAGTGTCATTGCATCTGAAAAGATTCGTAGATCTCTTGAGGCCCTACAAAAGTACACTGTTAAGCCAATTATTGTGTCTATGAATGGTACAGCTGCATCAGGTGCTTACTGGATTGGCTCACAAGCTGAGAAGATCTTTGCCACTCAGAGCACCATTACTGGCTCCATTGGTGTGTTTGGTCTGAGCTTTGGTGCTCATCGCCTACTTAACAAATATGGTGCTTACCAAGATGGTGTAGCGACTAATGAGCTTGCTCAAGCCCCAATTGCTAAGGAAATGCCATACTCTCAACAGATGATGTACAACTTAGCGGTTGAAAAGACCTACAAAGACTTTGTGGAGTTAGTTGCTAAGAACCGTGGTTTAAAAGCAAATACCTACGAGATCTTTGCCGAAGGCCAAATCTTCCTAGCTGAAGAAGCTCAGACTTTAGGTTTAGTTGATGAGGTGGGTAACTTATCTGACGCTATTGCCTATGCAGCAAAGCAAGCTGGCATTGATCCAAACCGTCTGCGCGTACGTCACATGTCCCCTGCAAGCCAAAATGAACTTGGTGGTTTTGAGTCCCTACTCTTTGGCCTTTCTAATGCCTACTTACCACCTGAGTTCACCGAGGCCATGTTAAAGCTGCGTCAGAACAGCAAGATGCTCAAAAAGGACGGCTCTAACAACCTCATGGCCATCAGTCCTATCACTGATCCAAAACTATAAAGTTTTGCACTTAGCGCTGAAGCTCTCTGTCTTATTTACGCACAGAGAGCTGCACGGCCCACAGATTCTAATACACACTGGATAAAAGGCCTGAACGACAAAAGCGCCAAGCAGAGTACGACAAGCGAGGAATATTCTATGGTAAAACGTTCATATGATAGCGATGTAGTGCTCCTTGACCATGAGCTTGTCGAAGTCGTGCGCAAATTTCACTTTACTAAGTTTAGTGAGTACGCCTTTATATTTGGCAGAGACTACAGTAAGTTCAAAGTCAGTAGCCTCAAAGATCCAATCTCAATTAGAGAGCTCAATGATCTTGCAATGCTTGAGACTATGGTGTCTTTGGGTCTTACAGTTTCTGATGTCACTATCGATCAAATATTATCTAAAAAGAGTGAAGTAGACCTAAACTCATTTATAAGAGCTCAGGACCTGTATAAGTTCGTCTCCGCTAATAACAAGGATAAGAAACTAAGTAGTTTTAATATTGATTTCTTACCTTTGCTGAGCGGTGCCATTGAACGTTTTGGCATCATTGAGAAAATTGTCGCTCATATCGGCCAAAAGAAGATCGTCGGTCTTAATAGAGATGTGCTTATTACCAAAGCCCTCTTTGATCTCTATAGCTGTCAGCATCAAGGTTACGAAACTCGTCACTTATTTGATAAGCCCAAGCTTAAAGTATTTTATCCAGCGTTCATGAAGGTTGAACGTAACCAAGACTATCTGCTGTTCAATCAGTTCACTAGTGCTTTAGGCTTTGCTCAGCTTGGCAAGATTGCCGATTGTCAGAGGCTCTTTAGAGATTTGGCCTACCCTATCGTTACTCAATTTACCCCCGAACATAAGGTAAGAGCAGTCTTTATCGTAGCTCACTCACGAAGACTGTTTAAAGCTGATGAGAACACATACGATTTTATTTGTGATGCGGCTACAGGCATACCATTAACATATGCTGTATGTACAACTAAACCTCGTGGCAGAACTTTCATTGACACTTTCGTCAAGGAGAATTTGCCAAAAGTTTTAAAGCTTTACCCAGATATTAAGCAAGTCATTGTTGAAGGCCAGCTCATCTCTAATCCGCTGGTAGGCTACATCAAGTCTCTTGGATTAAATCTCATATGTCAGCTACACATCAATAGCCCGATGTATCGTGAGCATATTCATACCGAAATCGATGACATGATCCCGCTTATCAATAGTCATGGTATCGAGCTTGGCAAGGGATTGCATTGTGAAAAGATACGACCTCTACCGCGTAGAAAGCACGTTCCAACAGAGGTTGTATACGATCTTGATCTGTCAGTACTATCTATACCAGATTTTGAAACTAAAGATAGAGACAGCCTTATTTCTCAGGCCATACAAGAAGTAAAGAGTACTCAAGAGCTCATTAATACATCTAAAAATTTCAAATCACACATAGAGGCACGAGACTTTCTTGAAAATGTGCTGCCAAAAGGTTTGAAATACTCGAAAATTAGCTATGAGATAGGCGAGCAACCAAAGTTCATACAATATGACAACAATGGTGATGTCAACTGGAAGATCAAAGCTACAGTCATTTGTAATGATCAACTTCTTAATAAACACGCGCTCTCGAGCACTATGTTCGTAGTGGCTCAGTCAGACTTAGATAAGCCACTTGCCATTGAAGAGCTCTATCCGCTGATTGTTAATTACAACCAGTTCCATTATAGATGGCGCGAGTTCTTGTATAACCTACTAGTGCTGCCAGATTACTTTTATAACTGTAAAGATGCATACAAGGGCTTTGCTTTCTTGTCTAATGTCCTCTTGATGACATTGATCTCATTGGGCCACTACATCGAGCACTACACTGACATTATGCTTAAAGCCCTTCCAATTGAAGATAGATTCACAAAATTTCCAAGGAAAGATTGCTTTACGGTTAGCCCATATGTAACTGAGCTTGCTGGTCTTAGAGGTTGCCTCAACAATATCAGTGTACAAAAGAAGACAGTCAACACTGGCAGTTTATTCCCACTGTTTGATAATAACCAAGGGATCACCAACGATGATTTGCAGCTAAAACCAGCCTTTAAATCAGCCACAGAAGTGTTATCAAAGCTTGGCCCTGAGTGGGCACGTTTTGCCAACGGCCATATCCTCAAGGACGAGACCTTTATCAATAAGATTAATGCTACTAACCAAGTAATGCCAACTATGGCATTGCAGAAGAAAACACCATCTCAAGCAACTACATCAGGAAAAAATTTCCGCATCGACCCACTGCACAGCGACTCAATTAGCGATGCGGTAGCTTTAGCCCTCGCTCTCAAAGACTAGATGGCCTAAACATGAATCTAAAATGCTAGCCATTCAAGGCTAGTCTTTGAACTATGGCCGCATATGTCTACAGACTAAAGATTTCTTGTAGAAGAAATGATCTGTCCATGCAGCCATAGCCTAGCTAAACTAGTAGCCACGGCGCTCGTTGGCACCAAGCTAATATGGCCGCTACTAAGGTTTAATTAGTAGCCACGGCGCTCGTTGGTACCACGCTCACCAGTATATGTGTTGGCATTGCCCTAAGCAGTATATGGGGTGGTGTAGCCCTCAGTAGACCAATTGTTATCATAGCTATAATCAGGCGCAGAACGATAGTGGCCACGTACTTGAGTGCCGTCAGATCGGGTATAGCCGTTAAAATACACGTCTTTTGCCTGAGCGTTCACAGCAATTAACAGCAAATGACATTGTAAGAATAGCAATACCTAAGAAAATGCTTGTTTGAGCATAACGATTACTCATGGGTTGAAGCTCGATACCATGAGCACAACATCGTTTTTATTTTAAAAATGTGAAACAACTCTATGCAGGATACAAATTAAGTAGTGTATCCTAATAAATAGGCTGCTTTGCCTAGAGATGTCGCTAAGAGGGTTTTACCTTGACCCGGTCCACCAACCAATATCAAGTTATACCCTAACTCAATCCACTTGCACTTGAAAAAATACTTTATGATTTCTGGTGCACATGGAGCATAACGAGCATCATAGCTTTCAAGCTCATAGCAATCAGGAA
>NZ_AXWV01000079.1 GCF_000482845.1 Anaerobiospirillum succiniciproducens DSM 6400 | reverse complement strand
CTCGTAGCCGTTGGTTACGCCTGCAACTACACCACCAGCACCACCTAAGCCCATCTGTGGCTTGGTCTCAGGTGTATTAGACAGCTTGATGTCAAAGAGGCCCTTAAAGCCAGTGTCTTCACGGAACTGCTTGAACTTTTCAAGAGTCATAGAGATGGCATTGCCACTCTTGTCGAGTAAGCTAATCTGTGCATCGGTAGTGCCCTGAACAGCATTCTTGTCGTACTTATCAGTGATTAAGGTAGAATCAGCGGCCTTAACAACCATGTCAGAGCTCAGGATTAACTTACCTGCATTGGTAATTGAGGCACCGTTTGCACCCAGGCTTAAAGTTGTAACACCCTTGGCATCAACTGTACCGCCACTAATAACTAACTTACCATCGCTATCGGTAGTTAAGCCAGTTGAAATAGTCAGGGTAGTACCCGAGTTGTTGACATTAGCTGTACCAGAAGTAACAGTTAAGGTCTTAACGCCCCAATTACCCTTATTTACATTAAGAGTACCAGCAGATGCTGCCTCACCTAAAGTAATGCTTTCGAGCTCTAAAGCCTTACCTGTGCCGTTAAGAGTCAGACTTGCATCATTCTGAAGAGTGAGTCCCTTGTTGCTCTTGACTGTAATATCTTCAGCGATCTCAAGATTGACCTTCTTCACGGTAAAACCACTTTCATTTTTACCGAGATCTAGTTTATTGAACGATAAAGTTACGCCTGCATTTGCAGCGGCACCAGATATTGCATCAGCTGCTACAAACTTAGCATTTTCAGTTTTAACCTTAAGATCACCAGCACCGCCAAGTTTAGCGGACATATCACCAGATTCAGTCAAAATACCAGCATCTGTCTGCAAATTAATAGGATCAGTAGCTGCCTTAATTACGATGGTTCCAGAAGTGCTCGCTTTGGACTGAACTTTACCTGCTAAGAACCCCTTAAAAACAGCTGCTGACATGTTTGCAGTACCGCCGCTAACGACCTTCAGAGCTGCATTATCACCACCTACTTCAAGTGCGTTTGAGAGATCTTTATCGTCTAGCTCGAAATTAGCAGTACCTGCGATAACCATTGCACCACTGTTTGTAATTTTGGAGCCAGCTTTAAAGGTAGTCTGACCTTTAAAAGTAATTACCTTAGCAGCATCGTTATTGTTGGTTACAGTGCTGCCGCTTTCTGCAGTAAAACCATCGGCAATAGTTATAGTGCCGTCATTGACTACTGCTGAACCATCTTTAGCTGCAACAGCGCCATTCATGGTAAGAGTACCGCTGTTAGTTAGTTCACCTGCGAAATCGATAGAAGCCGCAGTGATACCTGCTGCACTACCATTATCTACAGAGATTGTACCGCCTTTAATATTGAGCTTACCTGTACTTGATAAGGTGCTTACATCATCAGCATTACTAGCCGTACCTAAAGCAATAGAGCCACTCTCAACAGTTATAGAGCCAGCAGTTAATGCTGCGCCACCAGAAACATTTACTGTAGCACCTTCTTTAACAGTTAATGCTGTTGCTGATATGGATGAGTGCTTAGCAAGATTTATAGTTGAAGTCTTAGCGGCTTCACCAGCACCAAAAGTCACATTTGCTGCTGTAACAGTAGTAGCTAGATCAGCATTTTTAGCATCAGCAACAAGATCTAATGCGCCTTCAGTAACAGTCAGATTTTTTAATGTTACATTAGTTTTAGCAGCAGGTGTTGCAGTAGGACTACCAGCTGTACCTGCCTCACCAACTGTAAGTTTAGCTGCTGATGCTTCAATAACTAAAGCAGTATTACCAAGATTTACATTAGGCTTAGCTGGTTGAGCTGTAGCGTCAGCACCAGCAGCGACACCTTTAATGGTATGTGCATCGCCAGCAGTAATCTTAATCTCTAGAGCTTTAGCACTTTCTGCTCTGTTTGCTCCACCAGTAAGCTCAAGTTTCTTATACTGGCCATCAGTTGCACCATCACCGGCTACAACAGCCTTTTCAGGTGTAGTGTCAGCAGTCAGAGCTGTGTTATCAAATTTTTCTATCGGACCAGCAGCCTGGGCCTGACCAGCAGCTAAGGCGGCAGCAGCGATAGCTGCGACCATTGCGATGTTGGCGTTCTTGAAGATAGCGCGGTATTGAGCCATTAAGAACTTAATGGCGTTGTTGGTTTGCTTCATTGTGAAAGCTAATTATCTAAATTGAGTTATCAGATGAGCTCTGCATTGGCTGCAGTAGCTTTTGGCTTACGCGTGACTTGTTTGCGGTATAAGCGAGCCGTCTTGGTTTGATGCGACTGGTATTAGCATGCTTGCCTTAGATGGGATTGCGCGTTGCGTGAGTATGAGCCTGTCTTTTGGCTGCTAGCAACGTGCTTATGCTTTATGTGTCTTAAAACAACGTCTCTTTAGTCTGCTGTGCGTATGTAATGGGTCAAGGCATGGCTATCACGCAAAATGCTGCTTAGAGCAGACAATATTAGCTATGCTGCTTGAGGCGGGATTACAGTTCACATTTGATTAAAGAGATAGCAGTGAAGGTACTGCTTTTTGAAATGCGTTGTGCTGAAGACTTTTTAGTGCAGCTGTGAAAACTGCATGAGGAGTTTGCTTGATTAGCAAGTGCATACATCTATATGACAAGACTACCGAGTAAGCCTGAATCATTTAGATGAGCGGATTATACCACCGGATGCTTAAATTGAGTTAAGTCATATGACATAACTGCGAAGCCATGATCTACCTCGCACAAATATTGAGCTTTAACGGCAGTTTAATACTCATTTTAGTTAGTTTGTGGTTGTGGTTATGGTTGTTGGTAGATCTTAGTGGCTCTTGCACTGTTTCACGGGGTAATGTTTCTTAGGAGGTTGGTGCGTCCTCTTATGGTGCAGCGTGATTTGAGGCGGGCTGCTTTTCTTTGCTGTGATTATTCGTTGGGTATTGGGGATCAAAAAAGGGACTCAATGAGTCCCTTTTGGTAGGAGCCTGTTTTCTTGAGGCTCCATGAGGCTTGTATGTTAAAGGGTCTTGAAGAATGAGAGGCTCTCACGCAGGTTCTTCATTGACTTAACGGTATCGTCAATAATGACCTTAGCATCCTGGGCGTTCTGATTAACCTCTCGGGTAAGTCCTGAGATGCCATGGATGTGAGTAGAGATCTCGTTAGTTGCAGCACTCTGCTCTTCTGCAGCTGAAGCAATCTGAGTAATCTGCATGTTCACATTGTTAACGTGCTCAAGCATGTTACGCATGGTGGACTCAACCTCAGCAGTCTCTTCAGAGGTAGCTTCCATATTGGTAACTGACTGATTAATGGAGCGTACAGCAGTAGCTGCATCCATCTGAATACCCTGAACCATGTCTGCAATCTCTTTAGTAGATGCAGAGGTGCGGGATGCAAGGGCACGAACTTCATCAGCTACCACGGCAAAGCCACGACCTGCCTCACCGGCACGAGCAGCCTCAATGGCGGCATTTAGAGCTAATAAGTTAGTCTGAGCGGCAATCTCTTCAATGGTATTAACGATGGAGTTAATGTCCATAGAGCGCTTAGCTACCTTATCAACAGCCTCAGAGTTAGCTCTAATCTCTTCACTTTGCTTACGAATAGAGCTGATGGTGGCATTAATACGTTCTACACCCTCATCAATAATGGCCTTGGTGCTATGAGAGAGGTTAGATGCATCTTCACAGTTATGAGCGATATCCTGCGTGGTAGAGAGCATCTGCTCAGATGCAGCTGACACGGTGATGGATTTACCTTCACAGTCAGCGATCTTATCGGTGATTATGCCTGTAGTCTCGATCACCTGACGCATAGCCTCTTGGGTATCTTCAGACTTTTTCTTAACTTCATTTAACGCAGTACGTAGATCTGCACGCATGGACTCAATGTACTGCAAGATCTTGCCAAAGTCGTCCTTGAAGTATTTGTCTACCTTAAAGGTGAAGTCACCATGGCTCATCTTAGAAATGTAATTATCTAAGTGGAAGATAGTACGGCCTAAGAAAAAGTTGGTCATGTAAGCGAAGATACCGCCGATAAAAGCGCCAATGAGAGGCACAATTAAGCTAATGTAAGCTAAGGTTGGATCAGAACCTTGTCTTGCTAAAGATACTACGAGCCTGGTCTGAAGCCTAGCTGCATCAGCAGTGTACTGCAGCGCATTCATCACCTCAGGACGATAGACACGTAGATACTTAATTAAAGCTACGTTACGAGTGCTGCTCTCGACAAGGGTTCTAATCTCCTTATGATAATCAGCAAGCTTAACGCCCTCTTTCTTATAGTCAGCGATGATACGTTCGTATTCAGGGCTTGAGTCTAAATCACCCACTTTCTTTGGGTTCATAATATTGGCTGCTTCCACAACCTTACGAATGGCAGCGCCTGCCTCGTCTAAATACTTGCTAGTGTCTGCAGGAGTAACCTTTTCAGCCGATAAATAACTGATGGTAATACGATCGTACTTTTCCATGGCCTTTTGCAAGGTAGTAATACGACCGAAGGAGCGATTAACAATAGTCTCAATATGTTCCGATGCATTAATACTTTGCATGGTGCTTATAAAAGACATGCACGCACCGGAGATAATGATGATGATCAATAAGCCTGACACCAAAGTCAGTTTGACCTTTGTATTTAAGTCGTAGAACCAGTTAAACATATATCAGCCTCGAAATAGCGTTTGCTAAGACGATTCGCACTTGATGCAATGCCGCAAATACAAACAATCTAGCCGCTATGTGCGCTAAAGTGCCATCTAACACTACTAGTCACATAAAGAAAAAATACAGTGCAACCAAACAAAAGAGTTAAGAGCATTTAGGTAATAAACTTGGAAGCTTAGGTAACACAAAATGCATCTTGATTAATATGATGTAGATAACTTACACCTGCCTCGAGAAACCAAGCTGTAAGAACATGCAAAATCCCAAGCATCGCTTGAGAGAGTAACTATGTTCTTAATAGCTAAAGACAAGGCACGCTATTGCTTTAGTACTTGCAGACAGCACAGAAAAGATACAAATACAGCCACAAATCCTAAAACGCTTAATGACTTGTCTAATTCCGATAGAACAGGCTTACTTGATGTCGTGAAGTCGTTAGACTGATAATCACGGGCCAAATTTAGTGGCCTTATAAGCTGACATAAGGCAAGCTAGAACCACCTTGGTGACAGTCGGTTTTGCAAAGGTGCACATTAAAGCTAACACCCATGTCAATAAATCGCAAGTAATGCCTTTGAAGTCTATGATCTACATCGGAAACTAAATGCACTATATTGATTCATTCACCTTAGGGCGTAGATACAAAACAAACCTAAATGCAAACTAGCCTCGTGCGTTGATATACCGCTACTCGTCTAAAAATACGTCATAAACTATAGCCACAAAGCTGCTATCAAAAAGCTTAATTTTATCAATAATTTGCACCATTTAAAGACATTTTTATGCCCTCCTCGCAAGCCGTTTGATTGCATTAAAACCTTATGTTTCACCATGCATCCACGAGTGCATTTAAAGCCCTATAAAACCGAGCTTTTAGGCCTATTATCAAGGATTTGACCCTTTATTTCTTCACCCAAAACCAAGTGCCAACAAGCTCAGATTGACTATCGAAGTGTCCTAACAATGCAGTTGGTCAGTGCAATATGCGTTTTCTTGCGTTTTAGCCTGTTCTTCCTCGATCTTACCAACACATCATGAGTAGACTCACTATCAAGCTTACATAAGCGCTGCAGCAAAACCTTAATCACCTGATATAGACGTGATGGACACATGAGAGCTTTTTGCCACGTCTAACGCAACGAGTCGCCATAAATTTAATAGGCAGTCCTACCTCTTCACACTATCGTCCTGAGACCTCTCTTTCTTAGGTGCGGACGAGCTACTTCATGGCTCTTAACTGGTAAAAGGTTCAATAGCAACTGCCGATATAGCTTTATTTCGTGATAACCAGTTAGAACTAATCATATTACTCTGCTATAAGCCTTATGCTAGCAGCTTGCATAATTGCCTAGCCTCATGCAAATGGCCTGCATAGCCTCTTAACGCTCTTGTAGATAAATCCTTGATGACGCTCTTCACTATGGCTCATGCTCGATGCCTAATGCTCGACTTTGTGCTACATGTGGTTTATGTAGCCTTCAATGCGCCAATACCTGCGTATGGTATCCATTGCAGCAAACTATTTAAATGAACACCCTTAACTCATATCGGTATTGTGCCTAGACTGCATGGAGTAATGAACGGTCTTAGCTTGATTGCTCAGCACCGCGCTTCAACTGATTGTAAACTCCCCAATCCTACCCTGTGAGTCTGCTTAGGCGGGGCTTAAGTAGTCTAACCATACGACTGCATCTTATGCGCTGTGTAGTGGGAATTGCGCTTATCGTGGTGTTTCTTAGCTAGGCTTGGATTTTGAGAACGTTTGGATACCCTTGAGCCCTGGCTGGTAGTTGTGGCGCGATTTAGTGGGGATGAGCGGATTTTTTCGGGGTGTATAAACAACAAAGGAGCCTTGCGGCTCCCTTGTTTGCTGGCGTATCGCATGGTACGCCTAAGGTGCAGTCTTGATTAGAGGCTGCTTGGTAAGAATGCGAGGAAGAATGACAGAATGGCTGAGTTGGAGAAGTCGATGAACAGAGCACCAACTAAAGGCACTACGAAGAAGGCCTTTGGTGACTGGCCATTAGCACCGGTGAAGGTCTCCATGTTAGCCATAGCATTTGGTGTAGCACCCATACCGAAACCGCACTGACCGGTGGCAATAACAGCTGCATCGTAGTCCTTGCCCATGATACGGAAGGTGACATAGTATGCAAAGGCAGCCATGATAACGGTCTGAACAAGCAGAATGGTGATGAGAGGCAGAGCCAGAGCGGAGAGTTCCCACAGGTTCATAGTCATCAGAGCGATAGCTAAGAAGAGCTGCAGTGCGATACCACCGATTACGTTAATTGAGTGCAGTGGAATCTTGCGGCCGCTGAAGTCTAAGTAGTTACGGATAACAGCTGCAACCATCATTGGGCCTAAGTAGGAAGGGATGGTGATGTTTAAAGCTGAGAGGCCTAAGATGATGAAGTGGCCGATACCCATAGCGATGATGATGTAGCAAGTAGCACTAAAGAGTAAGTACTCGTCGATGTTCTTTTCTTCTTTGGTGAGCTTACCTTCAACCATATCTGGGTTTTCAACTACGTGGTTGATCTGATCGTCAGATGCACGTAAGTGATACTTAGCAAGTAAGCGCTTACCAACTGGACCACCAATCATACAGCCAGCTACTAAACCGAAAGTAGCAGAGGCGATGGATACGGAAAGGCCAGCCTCGAAACCGTGCTCAACGAGCAGCGGACCGAATGCAGCAGAAGTACCGTGACCACCAGTTAAGGAGATGGAACCTGCGGCTAAGCCCATGAAGAGGTTCTGGTCGAATAATGCTGCGATACCAACACCAACGAAATTCTGAACGAACACTAAGATGATGGAGCAGATTAAGAACATGAACACTGCATAACCACCGTTAAGCAGCATCTTTAAGGATGCAGCGAAACCAATGGTGGTGAAGAATGCCAGCATTAACAGGTTCTTAAGACTACTGTCGAAGGTAAATTCGAAAGTTTGTGTTACGTGACCAATGAGAGTAACGACGGAGAAGATGATACCGCCGATAACTGGGGCAGGAATGAAGAACTTCTTCAAGATGGTGAATACTTCCTTGATGTAGCGACCGAGCAGCAGGAGCACTACTGCGATGGCTAGGGTCTCTTCCATGCCGAATGTGTATGTAAACATTTAATCTACCTTCTTAGCAAACAAATCGAACAAGCTAAGCTGATGCAAACAATTGCCTAAGGGTCGACTCGGGTTAACTGTGCAACACGATAGTGGGCATTTACCTACTCTCATGCAGCTCAGTTAACCAAAGCCACAGCACACGAATACTTGCATATGAAAGGCTTTAAGACACTTGATGCAAATACTATTATGCCGACTAAATTATTGACCCTGAAATTTTAGGAACTACCTAAGTAGTACACACAATGAGTGGTCTAAGCTTAGCGGCCACACACGCCACTTAGTTAAGATTACTCATGGCTGCATCCTAAGGTAGAGAGTACCTTCACTTGTGATGCTGCCTGAAATTAATAGCACACTAGAGCTTTTGGCAAAATGCAGAGCACTTTGGTCTCTCAAGTACTATAGCAACAGATGCTTAAGGGGCTAATTGTTTTGCACAATGCTATACAGAGCTATTAGATGGGCTCTGTTGCTCGTGGGCTTTGGGTCGGACATACAGCCCAACAAAAGTGTCCACCTGCTTTCCATTAAACGCTTAAGCACTACAAGGCATAAGTACTGCCCTTTAATGACTCAAGGTGAAAACAAGCTAGCGTAAAACTTAGACACTTGCCAAAGAAGTTTTTCCTTTGCGCAAGATTAAGATCACCATAATCAATGATCTTGATCGTTCACAAATCCATGAAAAACGGTCATATATTACAGCATTAACGTATTTGAGCAAATATTAGAGTCACAAAGTACCCCAAAATTTTTACACATTTATGTAGATAAAGCCCATAGATCCGCCAATTTTGCGAAAAAACACGATAAATTTAACCAAAAGCACCCAAAAAAGGACCAAAATCACCCAGAATCATTAAAAAATGGCTGATATGCATTATTGACTACACCACCAACTTATCAAGTTACAAGCACCTATCTAGTGCAATTTCCAACCATCAAAAGCCAAAATAACCGTCATGTGCACCAATAAAGCACAAAACTCAAACGCAAGCAAAATTCTCACCTCAAAGCGCAGAGTATTCTCTCGCGACGGCACGAATCAGCCACAAAAATTCAGGCCAGCCAGCCATATTTTCAAAAGCCACACACTGCCTACCGATGCATACTCAAGACATGCCGTTCCATGGTATTGCTCTTCAAGTGTTGCCATGTCTTTCAAAGCAACTTTGTCGCTGTATAGCGGCTCGTACATCTTATTAACCATACAAAAGCAGATGGTTATGGCCTATCCCCTCTCTTAGCCACCGCGCCACAAGTAACTCTGTGAAGTATCTTTTCCGAAGCTTATTTAATGCTCGCTACAATTTGCTTATCATCGAAGATGGATACATTGCGATTCCGAACTTTACTCCAATGCGTATCTGCTGCCTCGGACTGCTAACTCTGAGGTAAATGTAGTACTTCTTTCTCACCCTCTCTTTAATGAATGTAGTCGCTAAACTGAGCATAACCACAGTACGGTTCTCAGCAGCGCCCCACTTCAAGTCAAGGAATGAAAGCCTATTCACACTTTAGAGGCTCTTAATAACATGAAATCATGACCGTTCACTAAGGAACAACAATAAGAGGACACGCTTTGTCTAATGCTGCAGAGGTTTGATCGCTGATCTCGTTGCTATGCGAGTAGCAGAGCATGCTGGCTCTGCTATACAGATTGGCATTAAGAGCTTTATGAACAGAGTGGTGTAAAAGCCGCTGTTGCGATACTTATGCGTTGCAATTTTGTGGATAGTTGTGATCAGAAAACTTGGAAGTGTGAACCTAAAACAGCGTGAATCTTGAGAACGCGTGTTCACTGGCATTCAGAAGAGAGATCATGCCATAATCTATGGATTGTAAGTAAGCCTGTAAGCTTGAGAGATGCTCGGGTTGGCAGCACAGTGTGTGGCTACTTAAGCTTGGTTTTGGAAAGTGCTGAGGATGACGACACTACTACTGCAGCAGCAACGACATGGTTAGCTCTGATCTTGCTGCAGTAGTGTGTATGCTAATGGATATTGAGGCGAAAACGATGGACTATGGCTCGTTAGTCTTAAGAGTCTATTGTGGCAATGACGTCGGTATCGGATTCGGTGTCGGCTTCATCAGCATCTAAAGCTAAGTTTAAGGCAAGCTTAGCTTTTCTTGAGGCCTCTCTACGCCAATAGTCGAGGTTCTTGTCTTTGTAGGTAAAGTACATTGGACCTTGATAGGCATTTGATGAGATCTTCATGTCTTCAGGCATGAATGTCCGTACAAAATTAGAGGTGCTGTACTTAATACCTTGGTATTCAACCTCATCGTCATTGGCGATCTTTACGGTCAGCTTGGTTGCGTCAAACACTACCTCATCACCTGCTTTAAGTCCAATCATGGAAAACTTGAAAGGTACTCGATAGCACATAGGTAGAGTACGCCAATCACCACCATCAAAGAGGCGGCCCTTGCTATAGAACTTAGCAGCCTCTTTAAGGTACTCAATCGCTTGCTGATTGGTCATCTTAATGAGAAAGCCCTGCTTCTCATCAAGCACATCATTCTTGTTTTGCTTGTGGTACTCAAACTTCATACCCATGTGGTTTGGGTTCTTAAAGTAGTTGCAAACACCAGTAACGTCTGCTACCTCAAGTGCACCCACAATGCTGTATTCGCCAAACATAGGAAAGGCGTCGAGCTCTTTGTCACCCGGCTTAAGCTGATGATCAGTTGCAATGATCTTAACTACGTTTTTCAAATCTTGTGTATGCAGGATGTAGAAATACTGCTTATTGTTTTCCATGAGGCCCACTCCTTTGAGAAACAGCAAAGCAAAAAGCTAAATAACGATGAGGTCTATCAATCGAGCATCAGTAGCTAAAGTATTGCAAGCAGTACCACTACTTGAATCAAATACCCCAAGCCAAACTGATCTCAAATACCTCGCTGAATCATAGCAGAGAATCTGTAGCTATGCGTGTGCGCATAGTCCCATTTGCAAGTACCTACTCTCGCGACTGCCCACCTTATTTTGCTCAAATCCTCTGCGCATCCTGCTCGCACCTGCCTTCAATCAAATTCAAAGATTATTTGACCCTGCATCATAAACTCAGCAAAATGATGCTCTCATGCCATCAAGCCCTGTATGCACGCTCAATGCGCAACGATCTTGCTAAGCATCATGCATTGCCTAAGTTAAGCTTATGCACGTATCTCTGCTTGCATAATACAGCTATAGCCGTTGCAGGGGCTGAGGCTATGGCTAGGAAAGATCTCGGACATGCAGCTCCTTGATTCTTAGTGGTTAGAGCCTGGCGTTTTAGATCGTAATTGGAGTTCCTGCTTGGTTGCTTGTTTGCTTGAGTGAGCAGAGCCAGTATGCCACTTCATTTTTCTGATCCATCTTGTTCTACGGGAGTGTCCGCTATTTTGAATGAGCCGCGAGGCAGTCTTGAATGTAGCTCTATATCTGTTGCTGGAGGCGCTTTATGGTGCAGGTGCTGGTGCTGTTTAGCGCCTAATTAGAGATCAATGGTGCAAAGTATACTGTTAGCTATGAGCGTAAAAGTGCTGGTGGCTGGTTTTGATGGTTTGCGGCGAAAATATGGCAAGTATTGTGTGGCAATAATTGAGCAATGATGGGTATGTTATCTAACGTAACCTCGGTGTTGTAAAGCTAAATGCCTGAAACTGTAGTGCAATTTGTCTACGTTTCTAGCTGTAGTGAACGGTGCTTATGCTCGAATAAAGTTGATGTTTATGGCATTTGCGAACAGAGCTGGGGTTTGCGAGTTAATTATTTTCAAATTTCGAGCTGGTTTCTATCAATTTCATATCTAGGAATCCGTTATTTAAAAAGGGTGCAGGATACTATTTGATCTCTGTCATGTAGCTCCTGACTCAAAAGAGATCTACAAACCTACATGCTAGTATTTGTTTAGCAAGGGTGGATCTGCTTAGCAACACTGTTGCTGCCATGCATATGAGGCTACTGCTCTGTAGAGTGCTGATGTTAAAGAGGCATTGGGCCGATGGCCGTGAGTTTGAGCTGAAACGCTATGGGCAATTGTTAATTGCCATGGCCTGGTTTCGTGCTTGCACTGCGGTGCGTATTGCTCATGCTCATGTTTATGCATGCAAATGATGCTGCTAATGCAGATGTAGAATGTTTTAGGCTTGTTCACAATGTCTGAGTACATGGAAGACTTTCATAGGCTTTTGCATTAAGTCATTGTTTCTCTCATCTAATGGAACAAATGTTTAGCTGAGCTTAATCATACTGACTCATAGCAAGACTAGATTTAGCTACTAGCTACTAGGCTTCAATGGCACTTAGTTGTTGCCTTGGTTTGATAGTGCTGCTTAGCACTTGAGAGCTGTTTATCTTGCGCTTGAGTGCTGAGTGCAAAGGTGCTCTAGGATTAGCCTTGGGCTTTGATGCCCATTGCTATGACTAGCTATGATGAGTTTGGCAAATAATATTGGCGCTGTAACCCTTATGTTGCTGACATAAGGGGTACATAAGTAAGTATTGTCTTTAGTACACCGCTAACCTTTTAGTATTTACATGGTGTGTAGATACTTTTTTGCTTCCTTGATGGTCATTGAGCACACTTAGATCTAGTCAATTGTGATTTTCACAGGTATGATGAGTAGCCGCAGTATTTTGTGGCAGTAAATACGATCCTGTGATCTTATTTAATACTCGATCATTACATCAGTGTGTACGACATGGTGATAGACAGCTAGTTTTGTGGGTGCGTTATGCGCAAAGAACAAGATATTAAGATCCGGTTAATACCCTTGCCCAGGGTATAGACAGACTCTAGTTCATCACAGTGTAAGTGAGACTGGATATTAGACGCTTGGCAGTATGGCTTTGCGGTTCTTCTAGCTTTTGCTATTTGCTTTTATCCACTTGAGCTTACAGACAATGGGTAGCCACTTTCAGTGCAATATTCCATGCCCACAACTTAGTACTCAAAGGGTATACACATGTCGTTTAAGGGAAGCAGAGATTACTTTAGATATCTGTTCGAGGAGCTTGGACAGATACGCTACGATTACCGCGTAGCTGTGCGCCGATCCCGTCGTTATTTTGATGGCCTCGTTATGGATGCTCTCTTCCTTGCTAGCCAAGGTGTTGAGAAGTACTCCAATAAACTAGCCAACGAAATCTCCTTTAACGATGTGCTGTTAAAACCTTTTGATATCTTCTATGAGGCTCTTGAAGAAGAAGAGCGCTTAGAGCAACTGTTAACTAGCCGTAAGCACATTGAACGTGAGCATAAACTCTTAATTGCTCTACCAAAAGATCTCTTAGATGATATTCTCACCGGCTTTTGCTGGCAGACCTATGCCTTAGGTCGACTCTGCAAGCACATGAACAATCTCATCCATAAGATCATCCTCTCCTTAGATGGCCGTAATGACTCAGCAACCCTAGCTTTATGCAATGACTTAAGAGCTACCTGTGGCTGCGTTAAAGATCTGCGCCGAGACATCTTAGATGCCCTTGACGGTATGTACTTTGACGTGACCGGCAACCGCTATCATGAAGAGAATCTCTGCCTTGAGATCCCTGAGTATGGTAATGAGCTCAAAGAGAGTAAAAAAGCCGCTCAAGCTGCCCAAGAGAACTGCAGCAAAAAGCACCCTAACCATATGCAAAATGGGAACGAGTGCGTGCTAAACAATGAAGACGGCTCCGAGTACGAGTTAGCACCATACGAAGGCCCTGAGGTAAGTAACTGCTTTATCTATGCTTTAGATATCTATCTTACCAATGAGATTCGTCAGGCCTTAGATAAGAACTCAGGCCACTACGGCTTTAGCAACGATGGTCGCCGTGTTTTCCGCGACGATGATCAGATCGAAGCTAAGTTTTTAAATAATCAAGAGAAGCTCTTAAAAGTAGTTAAGACTCGTCGTCTCTTGCGCATGTTCCGTACCTTCATCTACGTAATTCAGTCTTTCAAGTACGCCTTAGAGGCTGCTAGCGAAGGTGTTGAGCGCGTCAGAAGTGGTGAGCCACAGATTAGTGCTGACCATGACAAAGAGTTCTTTGACTACATTGGCAGCTATATGAGTGCTGTAGATAAGTACAAGCGTAAGGGTCGTCAAACTCCACCACTTACAGATGACGAGCTTATCGCCGCTACTCATACCGAACCGCAGCCATGCTCTACCACCAAAGCTGCAGCACTCCACGACCACCACCACAAATAATTAAGCCCAAAAGGCCCACCCCACAGCGGTTATCTAAAAATACCGCCGCATGCCCTACTCACCTAACTTGCGTAGGGCCACCCTCACCAAGCCAAGTTAAGCTAAGCCCTGCCACGCAAGACGAAGTAGCCCAGATCAAAGCAGCAAAGGCCAGCACCTGCACACAGGCCGCAACTAATTGCCCATTCTGAAATGTACCCATGTACTAAAAGAGGCACTAACCCATCCTCTATCCCGTGGCTGCTAAGAGAACCTGCCTACGAGCCACGTGATGGCACTCAAGGACGCTTCAGCTAGTCTGCACTGCAAGGCTATACAAGTAGCTATGTAAGCAGCAACTGCCAAGCTAGCTTACAAGTTCTCTAGCTAGAGTGCACGCGATCTGCTCATGGGTCATACTTCATGCGGTTAATTGATCTCAGGGCATTATAACTTTCTGATCTCTTTTGCGCCTACTCTGCCTTGCATTAAGCGCTAACACCAGAGCAAGGACAAGCACGAAATCACTTACCTTTAGTAGCTAGCCTGTAAAGGTTGATTCTAGCTGCAAGATACCGGCAAGTACCATTTGCTGCATATCTAACAATTGTAATAGCCATACCCATCCCCATAGCCAAACGCAAAACCAAATGCATAGAGCAGCTTAAACAGCTCCTCGCCAATGCAGATGCTACGCGTATTTTAAACGTATTTTAGGTTGTACTAGCTCTTTAGTTGCCATGGTCAGAGCTGAGTCCATTGCCACTACAATGCCTTTCTTATGGATTGCATGTGAGGCTGATAATAAGGCGGCTGAGCACTTCTTAAAGGCAATAAAAGACCCTGTGCTTTTCTATCACTGCTTACTCTAATCAGTGCCAGCTACGGCATTTTATACATGCTTGTAGGCCATGAAGGTGGCTAGCCTCAATGCCGTGAGATATTGTGGTCTATGACCTTGTCTGATGTAGCACAGGTAGCGGCGGCAAGGTATTGTTAAGCACAATGATGGCTGTGGTGCTTGTGGATGCTATGGGCCTTTTAGCAAAAAGCCCATCACGGGGACGGGCTTTTTGCATCGAATACGGCTTGCTAATTAGCTGCGGTAGCGGTCTTTTGCAGTCATGGAAGTGATGCGCACGTTACGGGTGGCATCGGAGTAAACTGACTGCAGGAAGTTAACCTGATTTTTTGCTTCCTCAGTACCGACTACATTGATGTACCAAACCTTTTCTGTACCATCGAAGCGGTAGCCATTTTGCTTGAGCTGATCTTTTACATCAAATGGAGCCTTAACTGCATCGATACGGAAAGTCTGGGTTAAGGAGCTATTGATGAGCTCTTCAAAAGCCTTTGGCATTAAGTGCATTAAATAGCACAGAGCTAAGCAATCATTGCAGGCACGGTGAGCTTCGTAGAAGTAGCCCATGCTCTGTACTAAGAACTCAAGCTTATAGCCGCCAAAGCCGTGATTTGACCAATTAATCTCTTTTGCTGAACATGCCCAAGCTGATCTTGAGGCTGGACCAAAGCGACGATCAAAGAATGGACGGTCAAACTTAGCATTATGCGCAACGATTAAAGGATTGCCAGCTACGAGGTTTAACACGAGCTCATCATCAAAGACCTGGCCTTTAACCATTTCATCAGTAATACCAGTAAGCTTGGTGATCTCCTCAGGAATAGGACGCTTTGGATCTTCATAAGCATCGTAGATACGATCGATAGATAACAGAATCTTACGATCTAAAGAGAAAGTACAACGCACTAGACCAAGCTCAATAACCTTGTCAGAGACAGCAGACATACCTGTAGTCTCAGTATCTAAGAAGACTACAGCACATACTCTCTCTTCAGGAGCTCTTGGAGTTAGTTGAATTGGTAGCAGCTCAACGACGTCTTCGCGTGTGATCGGGACTCGCTCGAGAAGTTTGAAGTCATTGGGATGATTTTTGATGTCTTCAAGTCTATCTAGAGGAAACATCTTATGTCCTTAAGCAATCATGCTCGCTAAAAGTCTAAGCTACCAACACTAGCAGCAAAGGTATATATGTTACAGATGAATTACATCTAAGATCTGTACACAAATTAATTATGTCTATGAGTTAAGTCAGGTGTAAAAGCCCTACTTTGCATCATAAGATTGCGTATTCTACACTTAACTTAGCGCATCTGTGCAAGTCTTATGCATCAATATCACTAGTTTAAAGCTATTATGCCCGCATACATATGATTATTCTACTAATCACATCAAAATAATATAATTTTTCTAAGCTTTCGCGAGGATCGTCAAACTTTGCCTCAATGCAAAGACCCCATCGCCAAAGCACGCCACGCTACGCCACGTCAAGTCACAACATCAGCTCTTAGATACAAGCACAGCTCCATGCATCAATACATCAATGCATCCACACTATGCCGTATGCAAGAAACGACCACGCACACAAAGAAAGCCAGGCACCAACATCAAAACGATTGACAGTCTTCAGAGCTTCAGAGCTTTAGTGCTCCAAAGTATTCACCGGCACACAATGAGTATAGTGGCATTTCAGCATCAAGCCCTGCAGCCCTGCAGTTTAGCCATACTCAACCTACGTACCGAAGGTATAAGGAAAATGCCGTACCTTGTGCCACGCAAACACTACACTGCAATTCACTCTGATGCTGACCTGATGCATCTAATGCTGCTGTATATGCAAGCATTAATAGCTAATAGCCAATCGCTAAGAGCTATTACTAGCTAAGCTGCTGCAACTGCCTATGATGCAGCCTATACAGCGTTTGCATTTTGGCTTTGGCAAGAGGCACTGTACCAATGGCCGTACTGCTTTTACGAGCCTATACCTTAAATGAGCAAGGCCTGCATACGTTAGCCAAGCAAAGCGTTTAAGGTCAGTAAGTATCTGATAAACAGAAAAGCTTCTCAGGCATTTAAGTGCTATATGAACCGTACGGCGTAAGCCTCGAGAGGTCGTTACCATCATCTGTGGCTTACCATAGTGGTCAGATGATTAAGGCGACCTAGTAGTACGTTTCATAAATACGGTAATTAAAAATTAAACATCTAACTCATCGAGTTTGTATCTCCATTTAGGAGCCACGGGAGCCTCATTTATTAAATCAATGTATGCCATTATGCGAGAAGATA
>NZ_AXWV01000078.1 GCF_000482845.1 Anaerobiospirillum succiniciproducens DSM 6400 | reverse complement strand
ATCCATCCATCCATCCATCCATCCATCCATCTCCATACCGCTCTAGGCTTGGCGAGCTGTTTTAGTGCAGCTTAAAAATTCCATTCTTATTTGACGAATCATTAGCCAATAGTATCAATGATGTTTTAGGCGATATAGCACTAATGCCAATGTGCCTTATATTTTGGATTTATGTAGTACATATACACTATATTGACTTCTATAAGTAAGATAACTTGAGCTTAAAAGTAATAGTTTGTGTAAATGTCTGTAATGATGGCTTTTAATAAAAATATCGAGAGATTTTGGCAATATTGGTTAGAAAATCTATCAAAAATAACGAAATCTGCATGAATATTCTTTAATTCACACTATCGTCAAAACTATAACCACTTGGGATGTGTTGTTGAGGGTATTTGAGCAATATTTACTAGGTTTTAGTTAGATATTGCTTGCAAATCTATATGTTTTACGCTGTTTTGCCTGCATTTTGTGTGATTTTTAATTTTTCTAAAGTGTTGTAATTAATGTGTAATTACATGTTGCTAAAAGTACACTATATTAAATATTTGTGCATAAGTTCCTATTTATAAAGTGCCTCAAATTTATAAAAATTAGGCACAAGATATATTCGTCATGAAATGTTAAGTTCGGTGTCTATGCTAGATAGATGTATAGCCAGCTCTATGTGATGGATCTTTATGGATGTTTGATATAGCAATAACACCTAGAACGAGGCTATATGGCATGCTGTGCGATTAGGGATATCAGCGCATAAGGTGGTACTACCAGGCGCTATATATGGCGGTAGGAGGTAGTTGGTGTGTAGGGTTATATATACATGCCTTTGGCGTACAGCATGAGGCACTTGCTTAAGCGCCTAGTCATGCTCTTAATAGAACCTGAACAGTAAAGACAGTGCTTAAGGCCCAATATAACGCTATGCATATCTGTGGGATATTGATACATATCGGATTTATAAAGGTTTTATTGCAAATTTTGCATAAGATCTATGTAGCTTGTGGGAAACTTGTGGGATGTCGATATATATCAGGTTTATGCGACTATAAGCTCCCAATAGCACTGGCGTGTAAATGGTATTTGTAACAGCGCCCGCACCAGAGGTTTGATTGTGTACATGTTCGTATAGCGCTTAGAGGACTCTAGGACGTGCATAGAGAGCTTTTGTGTAGCGCCAAGGTATCTTTAGTTATCTAACTAAAGTGTGCTCTATATGAAGCGTGTATGGGTCAATTGATTGTTTGTGGGGAGTGAGTAAGGAGAGGCTTATAACAATGCAAAAGTGTGCTGTTAAAGAGGCCTAAAAGGTAAGAGTTAAGGCCTCGTGAGTGGGGATAGGTTAGTGTACTATCTATTGGCTAAGACAGATCATGCTCTATTGCTTCTTGCCTACAGGATCAGAAAAGTCAAAGCCAGCTGCACTACCCCCAGATTCAAAGAATGACTCTAGGATGATCTTAGCTGCTGTAGCATCGATCTTACCTTTGTTCTTAACTAAAGAGCGGTAACCACCATGGTAGTTAAAGATCTCATCTTTAGCCTCAACTGAGGATAGACGTTCATCCTTAAAGTAGACACGTAGTTTGTAACGAGTCATAAGACGATGACCAAATTTCTTGGCGCGATTGGTCATGACTTCGTTTGATCCATCCATGTTAAGCGGCATACCCACAACAATGTAGTCTGGCTGCCATTCTTTAAACACTGTCTCTAGTTGTTGCTCGTTAGGTATTCCGTTTTGGGCTTTGATAGCTGTAAGCGCTTGTGCTGAACCTAAAGACTCTGTACCTACCGCTACACCGATATGGTTTAAACCAAAGTCGAAGGCTAATACACGTCCTGAACTCATAACGAAATCCTATACCTGGTTATTAATAAAATCCCTAGAACAATCATCTTGCACTAGGGATTTAGTTAACGCAAGTAGTCTATACAACGCTACTTAATCATTTAGCTTATGAAGCTAATTCACAAAGTAAGCTTAAGCAAAGCTGAGGACGGGTGTTAGCCTGCATTGGCATAGAGGCAGCGGCCTGTTAATGATGTACTGCTGGGAAAGGTTTGCAGACTCTTTAGCAATGTTAGCATCGCGAATACGGCTACGAGCATCGGCTTTCTTAGCTGCAACGTTAGACTGGTTGCGGATATAGCTCTCAAGCCGAATAAATTTGGCATTGGTAGGACGTGTGATGTTCTTTAGCGTGGTGATACAGGCCGTATGAAACGGCCTGTGGTGAGGTAGTTAGGCTTGTTTTAAGTATGGGAGTACGTGTTCGATATTCTTCCACAGCTCTGGCATGCTATCGACTCGCGTACTGATCTCGACCATACCAAGTGTCGTAACTGGACGGAAGATCCTTGCTAAAGGTGAGGTATGGAATAGAGTTACATGACTCCTATTGGTTGGCTCAGCTTTATATGCATCCAAACTTGGATCTTGAGCTTGGCTTGCCATGGCTAAGGCAGGATTTTGCAATATCTCCTCCTTGCTCATGGTGGCTTGCGACTCATCAAACAAACGGCCCTGCAGTGCAAACACCATACAAGGAGCCTTAACCTTAACTAACTCAAACTTCTGCACGAGTTCATTAAGCTCATCAGTCTTGCTAGTGCGTACAGTGCCGATGGTATTAGGCTTAAGATCAGTAACTGTAGATACCTCGTTTAAAGCAGCTGCTGCATTGCTTAACTGACGATCTTTATTCTCGTCGCTAAGCTCCTCTGGCACTCTATAGAGCGGATTTTCCATTACGCTAGTATCGATATCGTTGCGCTTTTTAAGTACAGCAATCGCAACTTCATCTGCGTATTTGTTCTTAAGATCCTCAATATAGTGACGCTTAACATTGTTAGCATCAGAGAACTTAGAGTCGAAAATGATGTAATCATCATCCCAAAGCTTGTTATCCCCTGAGCTTACTTTCAAGATAAAGTCAGGAGTAAAGAAAGAGTATTGGCTAAGACGGTTGCTACTTGAAAGAGTGGTTCTAAAAGCGCGAATACCATTTTCAAATCTATTACTTGAAATGATCGGTTGATAGTACAACGTTATACGTTGTTTACCACGCTCAAAGTAGTAAGTGTTGGCCACCTGATCATCACTACTGATGGATTTTGCAGTTTTGCGGTATTTAAAATTAATCGGGATACGATCGCTAGATGCTACAAATCCATTTTGTAACAGCATGCTAATGATGCGATACAGACAGTAGTACTCAAAAAGCTTATCGAGGCGGTTTACCTTGAAGAGTAAGAAGTCTTTGCTAGCGTTAAACTCACCATAGAACAGGTAAGTGCGAATACAGCTAAGCACTGCAGCATAAGGTTTAATCTCGCGGAAAACCTTGGATTTGAGTGAGCGTTTTTGTAGTACAGCATCACGAATACCGAAGATCTTAGCGTAGCTTAGGTAGATACGATTGAGGCTCGCAATCAAGCTTCTGAGGGTATCAATGTGCTTACGGAAAATACGAATCTGAATGCCCTTCAGTGCCATGATCGGAGCTTGGCTACTCTCTTCGGCATTCTCTGGCACATTTCCTACAAAATGCTGTTGCTCATCTAAGATACTGCAATACTGGCTTAATACTTTGTCAGCACTACTCATGACTGTGCGGATAAATCCAATTACCGCACGATTTTCAGGAGTATCGTAGTTCTTTTTAGTGACCTCTCCTTGCATGCGTGATGGCAAGTACTTTTGGCCATTGATATCAATGCCATAAGGAGCATTGTCGATCTTAGCTAGTACCTCAGGGTGATGCATCAGCCACTGATAATTCTTGTGGGTGATAGAACGTACGCTTTCAAAGTTTTGTAGCTCATATCCTTTGACTAGCACATGCTTTGCTGAGTTCATGAAGATACTGTGCTGCTTTTGATAGCACTCAATGATATGTTCAATGAGCTCAATGTATGAGACTAAAGACTTATAGGAGCGATGCTCTGTAAGTAAACTATCTGATGATTGCTCAAAGCTTTCTTCATAAATGTTTTGCATGAACATCAGATCTAAGATCTGAGAGTCATTTAATGCTGAAAGCTCCTCAAGAATACGACTGATGTTGCGATTGTTTTCAGATGAGCAGGTGCACAAGAAGTAATTCGAGTGCATATAGATGCGCTGCCCATCATCAAGCACGATTTCAATCTGCAGCTTAGTCGCATCATAGTGCAGTAAGAAAGGCTGATAAGTGCTAGTAGAGTTCTGTTCGATTAAAACTGCATTACCAACGAGCTGATTGTAATCCCCCTCAGAGTGGTAATAGTTAAAGTAACCCTTTTGCTCTTCATTGATATATAGATAGATGCCAGTGACGCGTTTAAAAGAGCCATCAGCATTAGTTAGCGATAAAGGGGCATTATCTATACCGCTAGCAAAGATATCCATAGAGCTTTGATCAAGATCTTGTCCATCAAATGCATCTAGCTCACGACGCGCAGTAGCGGCGATCTCATAGTTAGTAAAGCCATTTTGCTCAAGGGCACCATTATCATAGGCACTATTAGCAATAGGAGAATATAAATTGCTCTCTTTAGGTTGCTCTAGATTGTCCGTGATGTCTAAATCATCATTCCATCTGTCTTCACTTGTTTTAGTTTGCTGAAAAGAAAGAGGATTGATGCTGTTTAACTGCTCTTGTAAAGCCTTTAAGTTTAAATGTATAGCAAAAGAGTAGTGACCGTTTTCATAGACCTTATGACAACGGTTAAGGTTGATATCGCTATAAGGTATCGATTGCAGCGATAGATCTAACTCCACCTCTTGTGCGTCGCGATTGCGATTATCGCTAAGAATGACCGATACAGCTGCCATAGTGAAAGCCCGTAATGAGATAAAGAAAACACTTAGCCACTACTGTTTTAAGAGGGCATATGATTAAGCACCATACTAAGGATTATGCCTTGTTAAAAGCTAGCATGAAGCTTAGCTGCTAGCTTAAAACAGTAGTTTTTGTGACTAAGTTACGCTTAGAGGCTTTAATCGCTCTTAAGCGCTCTTTGCAATCCTGCCTTTAGCGAGAGAAGAACTGATAGAAGCCAAGATCAGCACTACCATTACGCTCAATACGTTCTAAGTGCTTTGCACAAATAGGCATGGACTGATCAGCACACTCTGCAAGCAGCTCCTTCACTAAGTAGGCATAACGCTCACCAGTACCATTAATGGTAGGTAAGATCTTCTGAGCTACAGCGTAGTCAAGCGGCGCAAACATGGTGCCTGGTGTATTGCACTTCATGCAACGAGAGGCGGCCAAGCAGTAGCTGTTAACCATCTTAATGTTACGTGGGCTAATAGGCAGTGAGCATCTTTCACTAGCAAAGATCTTTTGAATAGTCTTCCACTTGCTAACGAGCATGTCGTCTAAAGTGTCATCCTCTTGTGGATTAAAGATACGAGTTAAAGCGCTAAATGGCACTACCGGACGAGCCTCGCTATCAGAGTCACTAAAGGCGCGGCTGAACATGTCATTAGATTCTTCTTCAATATCTGCAGGCTCTAAGGTAATTACCCAGCTACGATCTAAGAAGCGAGCAGAGAGCTCTTCAGTAGTGTGGTCAAAGTTGACAGTAGCTAAGAAACGCAGTTGTTCTGGGAGCATCATATCGTTGTTGCCACCAAGGCTGATGCTGCGCTTAGAGATAGAGTTGAAATCGCAGTTTCTAAAGAATGCAGACCAATAGTGCTCAATTGGGCTTAAGTTAGCCTCATCAAGCAGAATGATGTATGGAGCAATTTTGCTCTTTCCAACTTTTGGATCAAAGACGCTGTTACGGGCTTCAGCATCTAAGGTAGCAAATGCGTTGTAAACAGCAGCATTACTCTTTTCCATCTTGCGAGATAATGGATTGTAGTAACCAATTAAATCGCGAAGAGAAGTCCAACCACGCTCTACTGAAACCTCAGTAAAGCGATTGTTAGTGTCCTCACGAGATAGACCTAAGGCGCGGCTTAACAGATTACACAGCGAAGTCTTACCTGTACCAGGCTCACCTGCAAAAGTAGTGATAAAGCCTTGAGTAATACAGATAAGGTAGTTGGCTATATCGTTATCGCGAATGTCGCGCTTGCCATAGTCATTAATGTAGGTGCTGACCATGCTGATGATATCTTCTGGCTTTTTAAAGTCATCATCGTTCATCAGTACGGCAGGATTAAAGGTATTAATCTGAGTTTCTTGAATGTCAGAAACTTGCTCTACACTATTTTTAGAAGAGGTATAGACATGTTGCTGCATCGGAGGTGCAAAGATACCAGCCTCAATGAACTTAACAGCAAAGTCAGCAGTGTCTTTGAACTTAGCAATGTTGCTTTGCAGGCGTTGTAAGACGCTATCGCAGCCCTTGTCGAGCTCTTCTTTCATGTTGTTCTTGGTTTCGATCTCCTTGCGCATTGCATCAAGAGTCTTCTCACCATTGCTAATCGCCTCAGAGAGCTTGTCATAGCGAGCTTGCATGACCTTGAGATCATCAACACTTTCAAGACGACGGGTCAGTGAGTTGGTCTTGGACTTGAGATCATCGACCTGGCGGTTAAGTGCCTCGTTTTCTGACTTAAGCTTAGAGCTTTCTTCTTCTGCTTTTTGTAACTTAGCTTTTAAGTCCTTTACTGCAGTTGCAAAGGCCTGATTAGTCTCACTGCCTTCAATCTCAGTGCTATCAATAGAAGACTCAGAACGTGAGATGTTTTGCATTACATCATTGAGTGCATTCTTAGAAGTTTTGCTTTCTAAGATGCCATTCTTATCTTCTTGAATGCATTGAATAAGCTGCTGTCTTAATTCGTTGTTACTTACAGTAAAACGCATCAGCTCATCAGTAAGATCGCTAAAGCTGAAGATCTCAGGAAGCAACTCACGCAGTTTTTGTTTGCGCTCCTCGCTAATGGTCATTGAATCTAATACATTGAGTGCATTGTTACAATAATCCTTAATATTGCGAGCTTCTTCGCGAGAGTAGTTAAAACGCTGCTTAGCATGATCTAAGAAAGTGTTAAGCAAGAGACGGTGATCGATCATGTCATAGGTAGTTGTACATGTTCTTACCGATGTCTTTTGCACTGGTACTAAATTGCACAGCAGACGATTGTGATTCCAGGAGTGATCACTTACATCAAGAATGGAGTCTAATAAATCTTGTGGGCTATATGCGCCAATCATATAGTCATAACGCTCTAGGCCAACAAGCTTGATGCCGTTATCGGTCTTATCAAAGCCAAATGGGCCATAGAACTTGCCTTCGCAATGCAGCAGAATATGGTTGGTATAGCAGTTATTAATGTAGAACTCGGGCTCAATAGTTCTAGTTTCAAGAATGCTCTTAAGACGTTGTGCAGTTTCAATGATCTGATAGAAAGCTTTGCTATCGATTGGTTCAATCCAGACTTCTGACTTGTCTCTACCTAACTGTCTATTGAAACGTACGCGAATATGGCTTTGATTAATAGTTTGAGCGTCTATTTGTGAATTTAGTCTAAAGCTAACGACTGCTCCATATTCTTTACAAAATGACTGTGCTTTTGCATCACCAGCTAAACGTACATCTAAACGTCCTTGAGGCGGAAATTCATCCCAGTCATTGATAGCTTCATATTTATTGCCGTTAACTACATATCGTGGATATATATAACATAGTGTGTTCTCATCTTGGTTCACCATATCTGCACGGTTATAGTCGAGAACACCAATTATAGTTTTGCCTAGATATTTTTCGGGTGTAAACATTATCGTTAACCTATGATTGAAATTTTTATATTCTATTTATCTTAATATCTTTGATGCCAAGACATCATCAAGGCTCTTAGCTATTATGCCGTAGATTTTGTCTAATCTAAGTGACAGTTATGTGTGATTGTACATAAATGATATGCATAATAATAAGTATGTGATGTAGGTTGAGAGTGCATGATAAGTAACACTTAACTTATCAGTGTCATTGTGAAACTGTCTACCTAAAGCATCTTGATCCTAGGTAGCGTAAATCGTCGATAAAACTACGCTAGCCAAACCACATTTAAGATTTAAGCTAGCGCTAGTTTAAGTCAGGATCGTTATCTTTAGCTCTTACTTACCAATACAGAAAGTAGAGAAAATTTTGCCCAGGAGATCATCAGAGGTGATCTTGCCAGTAATGGTGCCTAAGTGGTTTTGGGCAATGGTTAGCTCACGTGCTGTTAATACCAGATCACCAAAATCAATTAGCTCACGTGCTCTTAAAATGGCCTCGTAAGTCTCCTCAAGTTCACCTAAATGTCTACGTCTTGCAGAGAACACACCTTCACTTGGGATGATGCCTAAGATCTCATTGAGTTTATTGCGTAGCTCATCTAAACCACCTTCTTGTTTGGTGGATGTAGGCACCTGAGGATATTGATTTAAAGGAGCGCTAGAGAGCAATGCTGCTGTTTGAGCATTAGGCTCGAGATCTTGTTTGGACTTAACCACTAAGATGTTTTGTGGATTATCAAACATCGTATTGATGTGGTTTAAAGTGTCGACAGCATCAGATGCCTCTTTAGAGCTATCAACCATCAGTAAGATAAGATCAGCTTGCTTTAACTCATCTAAAGCGCGGCGAATACCAATAGCCTCGATCTCATCGGATGGCTCATCACGAATACCAGCCGTATCTGTAATGGTTACAGGGATGCCGCCGATTTCAATATTCACAGTAAGCACGTCGCGAGTAGTGCCTGGAATGTTGGTGACGATGGCTCTTTCTGCGCCTGCCAAAGCATTTAATAAAGAGCTTTTGCCAGCATTTGGTCTACCTGCGAGCACAATACGCGCACCCTCATTGAGCTTAAGGCCCTGATTGGCGATGGTGCGTGCTTCTTGAGCATCCTTAATCAGATCATCAATCTCACTAGCAGCACGGCCTGAGTCAAAGAAGTCCTCGTGCTCCTCAGGGAAATCAAGGCAAGCCTCAATACGCACACGCAAGGTAGTAAGGCGCTCAGTAAGTGAGTTTAAGCGCTCAGCAAAGGATCCATTTAAAGATGCCATAGCAGCCTTAGCTGCACTCTCAGATCCAGCAGAGATCAAGTCTTCGACAGCCTCTGCAGCAGTAAGATCCATACGACCGTTTAAGAAGGCACGACGAGTGAACTCACCAGGCTCAGCCTGGCGCACATTCTTATGTTTAAGGACTGTGCTTAAGAGGCGTTGCGGTACCACATTACCGCCATGGCCTTGCAGCTCGATTACATCCTCACCAGTGTATGAATATGGGGCTTTGAAATATAAGAGCACGCCCTCATCGACTACCTCATCGCCATCGTAGAACTTTTTAAAGTAGGCATAACGAGGCTTTAGATCAGCAGAGCTGCTTTGCCCCTCTGATAGAGCGCTCTTTTGCTCGTCCTTAGCATCATTGTTAGTGCTGCGCTTAGTAATAAGGCTCTTTGCTACGCTTAGAGCATCAGGGCCTGATATACGTATGATGGCAATGCCACCGCGACCTGGAGCGGTGGCTATAGCCGCAATAGAATCGGTAAAGTCGATCATATAAATGAAGTTCCTGACTATTAAGTTAGAACAATTATATGCTTGTATTGTTTAAATTCGCGTCTTGTGGGGATCTTAGTTTGCAAAGCCTGATTACATCAGCACTTGCGCGTAAAATAGCAAATGTCTGCTTCATCAAAAACAGATCTTTTGCACCCTGAAAACAAAGAATTTTAAGTAGCTTAGTGACCTAACTTAGTTTGCCTACCATGCACCTGCCTTAGCATTAGTCTTTGAGGGGCAAACGTATTTAATAGGCCGAGTAATGAAAAAGCCCCGCATCCATTGTCACTTAGTATGACGTTGAGATGGCGGGGCTTTTAGCTCAAAGCACAAGCTCTAAAGAGCTGTTTAGCTTACTGGTTCTTAACGTGTAAGCCGCGCTTTTCAAGTGAGCGGTAAATGATAACCTGCTGGAAGATAGTGAACAGGTTAGAGATTAACCAGTAGATGGTCAGACCAGCTGGGAAGGTACAGAACATAAAGGTAAAGATGAATGGCATAGCCATGAATACTTTACGCTGAATTGGATCTGTTACAGGAGTTGGAGACATCTTCTGGATAAAGTACATGGAGATACCATACAGGATTGGGGTTACAAAGTACGGATCGTGTACAGATAAGTCAGTAATCCATAACATGAATGGAGCATGACGCAGCTCGGTGGACTCCATTAAGGTCCAGTACAGAGCAATGAAGATTGGCATCTGAATAAGTAATGGGAAGCAACCACCAAGTGGGTTTACTTTCTCAGTCTTATAAAGACGCATAGTCTCCTGACCTAACTTCTGACGGTCATCGCCATAACGATCACGCAGCTCCTGCATCTTAGGAGCTAACAGACGCATCTTAGCCATGGAGGTGTACTGAGCCTTGGTCAGTGGGAATAAAGCACCACGGACGATTAAGGTCAGAACGATGATGGCAAAGCCCCAGTTACCAATGAAACCATGGATGAACTCAAGGATCTTGAATAATGGGATGGAAATGAACCACAGCCAGCCGTAGTCTACGGTGAGATCAAGGTTAGGTGCAACCTTTTCCATTTCATCCTGGCTCTTAGGGCCAATCCACATGGAGGACTTAAACTCATGGCTCTGTGAAGGAGCGATGGTAGTTGCCTCAGAGCGGATACCGATAATAGCCTCAGAACCGTCCTTGCTTGCATTAGAGAAGATTACATTCTTAACGCCTTCAGTGGTGTCACCGATCCAAGCAGATACGAAGTAGTGCTGAATCATAGCAACCCAGCCTGCGCTGGTCTTAACGTTAAGTGGAGTACGCTCTTTTGAAAGATCTGCTAAGTCTTCTAAGGTGTGCTTCTCATAACGGGTTTCGTCAGAGGAGTAAGCGGTACCACGGTAGGCACCTGCTACCATGAACAGACCTGAGTTGGACTGCATGGTTGCATCCACAGTCTGCTTTAACTGACCGTAGAAAGCCATGGATACGTTCTTACCGGAGTTGTTTACTACGTCGTACTTAACGTCTACAACATAAGAGCCACGCTTTAAAGTGTAGGTCTTTGTGTAATCAACACCGTTTTGAGTGAACTTTAAGACTGCACTGACGCTATCTTCACCTTCTTGCATAACAACATTGTCATTGTTAAAGGTGTAGGTAGGACGAGCCTTAGAGTCAGGGCCGTTAGCACCGATTAAACCAGACTGTGACTGGTAGGTGAACAGTGGCTCAATCATTAAGAGGTGGAAAGGATCATCCTTACCCTGTTCCTGCTTGACCTTTAAGAGCTTAGCGTCAACAACATCACCGCCAATGGATGAAATAGACAGCTCGAGAGTGTCTGAGGTGATCTTAATGAGTTTGCCTGTGGAGCTTTGAGAACTCTCAGCAGCAGCCATCTGCTCTAAGCGCTCAGCGTGCAGCTGAGCTTGCTGCTCCATAGTAATCTTATCTCTCTCGTAAGCCCAGTAGATAAACAGGGTCAAACTTAAGAACAGAATGAAAAGTATGTTTCTCTGTTGTTCCATCTCAAGAAACCGTTTTTAGCTTAAAAACACGTCATTGACGCATAAAATGCGTTAAACACCGCATGTATCAAGTACAGGCACTGCCATTACGCCTAATTAAAAGTTCTGCAGCCTGATTGTTAATACCTGTAAGCAGGATGATCAGGATTACGGCAGAGTTACTTGGCAAAATGCCTGTATACCCCATCCATATGTCTTAACTTCATGTCGTAAGACAGAAGATCTAGAACTTTACCAAAGTGCAATATTATAGCCTAATTAGGCTGTCCGATGCGGTTAAATTGCGATTCCTTTTCTAGAGAGTGATCACAACTTGCCCTGTATTATTGCCATGATTCGTTATTCACACTCAATAAAGCCCATAAAAACCAAAATAGAAGCTGAAAAATCACATAGTCATATGGAGCTGCGGTGCATTACATAGTGATTGCTTTAAAGCAAATACAAAGAACATTTGCGTAGAAGTAACCTCATCACTTTGGCTTACAAAAGAGGTATCAGACGCCTTTGAAAGGTTAAAGATGTGCTTTTATTGGCAGACAAACTTGCCTTTAATTAAAGAGGAACTATCTATCGTATTTATCATTAGAGCTATTAACTGTTAATTGCTCTAGTGGTCTTGTTGACTCTTTGGTCTCTAGATGAGGCAGTAGAGTTTGGCTGTGATGAAGTTGAGTCGTTTGCTACAGATACAGTTGTAGCGTCGATGCTATTTTCATCTAAAAGAGAGGTAGGGGAAGATGCATTAGTGTCGTCAGGTTCGTCATAACCTGAGAGATGCTGATTAGAGAGAGGATTGCGCGGTACTGGGTCGATACCACCTTCATTAAGGGGGTGGCAACGGCAAATACGTTTTGTGCCGAGCCACATGCCCTTACCGAGTCCCCACTCTTTAATAGCTTCTAGGGTGTACTGAGAACAGCTAGGATAGAACCTGCAGTGTTGGCCCAATACAGGACTTAGGAGCCTTTGGTAGGTACGAATCATTAAGATCGCTGTTTGCCCAACCGGCGAGAGATTTGAACCCATAAGCCATCTAAAGTTGAACTAATATCGCGATTACTGATATCGCCTATACCAGGTCTGGCTAAGAAAACCAGATCTATATTAGGAAGGGATTCGCGTGTGTTTCTAAAAGACTCTCTAACAAGACGCTTGACGCAATTACGCCATACTGCACGTTTTAGAATCTTCTTAGGAACAACTAGCCCGAGCCTTGCGCAGTCTTGGTCATTCTTGCAAGCAAGAATTAGTATTCCTTGAGCGCTGACGCGCACGGGCTTTTTAAATACCCGGTCATAATCCTCGGAAGCAAGTAATCTTGCCTCACGAGGAAAGGCACTATTAGGCATTTAAGGAATTAAACGCATAAACGCTTACGGCCCTTTGCACGACGGCGGGATAAAACCTGGCGACCGTCAGCAGTGCGCATACGCTTGCGGAAACCGTGGGTACGCTTACGCTTTAAAACGTTAGGCTGGAAAGTACGCTTCATTTAAAAAATTCTCCAAAGGGTTGGCATTTGCCTCAGCGGCTATGCCATTTCATAAGTTTCAATCCCGGATTTGTACGGTATCGACGTCCTCATCTGGGCATCAAAACTCAGTCACTATCCGGCACCGGATACTTCAACAGTATTCGGCTGACAACGCTGTCAGGTGATGCACTCATTTAAGCTAGGCTTATGAATGTCACAACCTCCACTAGAGTAACCCTCAGTAGTGAAGCTCTATGTTCCTGACACGTCAATATCAGCGATAAGCGCCAAAGCACTCATGCTGATCATTGAGTAAAATCTGTAGCACAGACCAAACTAACAGCCAGGCTGTTGCAGCTAAAGAGCCGCAGCACAAGGCCAGATGCGTTAGGTGGGCATACTGAAATGCGTATTCTACAGTCTATAGCTATATTAAATCAAGGTCTTTAAGCGCTATTTTTACCTATAAAGCAAGTTTTTTCATGAGCACCCTCATCAAAACAAGATCGCCTTATAGATCGCTACTGACAAAGCCTTCATCATTGCTCTAATGACCTCTTCATTAGACAGATGCCCTAAAGCGCTGCATAAGTCAGCTTTCATCATATAAAAAAGTCTTAAATCTAAGACATTTAAACTTTCTAACCTGCCCTAGTTAAGTAGATTAGCTAATGCCCATGTAGAGCTAAAAAAGATCAACCTATCCACATTAGCTGTGGTCATGGCAGATGATCATCGATTAAAACAGAACTCTCCCTTAGCAAGATCAATACTTAAGATCTTATTCACGATCGTCAGTGTTGATCATGCAGCTCAAGATCGTGGCTAATTATGATCCTCTAAACACAAAATAGTTAGTAGCTACTCAATATAAGATCTTACGGTCTCGCTATATACAAAAGATCGTGATCGTAAGATCGCTGCCTCTACATATATATGTAGGGTAAAGAAACAATCCTTTGTGATTAAGTTGGTTATGCCTAGAACATTTATATCTATCTAAGCAGTGGGTAATTGGATCGAGACAAAAGTAGATCTGCAGGAGAGCTGCAGAAGATCTTGAGTAGAACTTCACTACTATAGATGTATCCGACTCTGTGGGAGTTTCCCACAAGCAAAGTAAGTCCTATGCAAATTTTGCATTTTTTAGATGTGCTTGTGGGATTATAGATGTGTACTACTATTGCAATGCTTGGTTGTGGGGAATGTTTTGTTTAGATGCCTGCAGTATGCAGCTTAAGATCTCTTGTTGGTTCTTGTAAGCTATCGACATGATTGAAAGCTTAGGATGTGGCAGCAATAAGAAAGAAGATCTTGGTACTACTATTAAGTGCAAGATCTTATCGATGCTGGTGGCTGATCTTTAAGTTGAGTGACCAATGAGATCGAGGTGAGTGATCTCATCGAGAACATATGATAGGTCGTACAAAAGGATCAGACTTAAGATCATAAGATCGGTGGATTGCTGTGAGGGAAAAGCTGCACGTGAAGATCTCTTAATACAACAAGTTAGTGCTGATTTAGTTTAGATAAACGAGATGCGTTTTGGCGCATACTTTGAGTTTTTACGCACTAATTATATGAAGTATGCGCCATACAGAGCTTATCTAAGATCACGATTAAATGTGATAAATATCGTGTTTGTGTGGATTGTCTGTTTTTTGTAGGTTGGGAGATAAGATCTTAAAATCCGATAAATAGGCCCTTTTTGCTTTACGGTTTTTGAGCGTAAAGTTCTACTAACTTTTGCTGCAAGATGATCTTCACTCCATAGGCTAAGTTTTGATCTTTGATCTTTAAACTGCATGTAATCTTGATGGTTTAGCTAAGTTGAATCTTCAAGGCATTTAATGAGCCCCACACTAAGATCACTGGTGGGATGTAGGATCATGGCAGTCTGAGATCTTGCTTTTATCTAAAATGCGCGATCAGCTATAAGAATATTGGGTGGGTATGGGAAGGTGCGGCGTTATTGAGATCTCATAAGAGTGATGACAGATCATTTTGAGGTTAAGATCTAGGACTCAAAATGATGGCGATCGCAAGATCTTGCATGGCAATGAAAGATTTGCACGATTGTGCAAATTTGCGGTCTAAACATCGTACGATCTTATGATCTGAATAGGACTATTTTGCGATCTTTGGTCTAAGAGCAATTTTAAGTGAGTTTTTGAATCGTAAGGTAAGATTACTTAACTTTCGTGGCGTATAATTGTTGATGTTGCCAAGTGTTGCTGCAAGGCTTAAATATGCTAAAAGCATCTGTGCTAGTGCTTCATAAGATCAGTGATCTTTTGGGTGATCTTGGTTGTAAAATGTAAGATCTTAAGATCATGATTCTTGAGCACAAATCGCCATGAATGTCAGCTAATTTTTTTAGAAAAATTTTAATCTTGCAGTGGATGTTTATGATCCGCTTGTCTATCGTGATGATCTTGGATCAGGATCGTAAGATCAAGATCTTAGTAGGTTTTTAAGACAATCACGATCGCCAAAATGATCTCAAAACACCTTGGTAATATGGTACAATAAGCCACTACTCAGTCATCCTAAACGGATGCGCTGAAAACCGCATAAAAACGGTATTGCTCATACCCTGGCAAGCGTTCTGTAATACTGTTTAAGATCATGCGGTGATCAGTAACAAGACTGCTCTTTTAAGATCTTGATTTCTTGGTTTGAAAGAGATCAAAAGGTGTTCAACTTTTGATCTTTAGATACGCGATTTTTGCGTATGATCTTTTATTGAGATCATGAGATCAGTCTCAGCTTTTTAATTCAGCTCCTTCTCCTTTCGTTGCTCAAGGGCCTAGTGGGTTCCTGTAGCTAAATAGCTATTAAGGTGATGAAAGCGCCGACTTCATTATGCTCAGATAATTGTCCGCTTACCCGCTAACCATGCAGGGGCGGGCTTGTACGCCCTTTAGTTTTAAAAAAGGAGCATAAGTGTCGTCAGTAAGTGATCGTGGCGAAGCAGCGATCGCAAACTGGAGAGATGGAGTTTTTGACCACGCATGCACTACTGTATTGGTGTTCTTAGTACTAATGTTCAGTCGATTACGACTAGTACGCCAATCAGTCCTATAAGCTTGCACAGCTTTATGGATCTGATCACATCAATCCCCAGTAGATAGCAGCAGCTTCCGATTTTTGTCAAACATCATTCGGTACGATCGAGAGTTACATGTGATAAAGCAGCAGGGAACTGTACTTTCATATGTTCTTTCAACTCATCTAATAGTGATCTTATGTCGTGTATGAACCAGGGAAACCTCTTGGTAAAACTCTGGCAATAACGGTGTCGCTTTTAAACCGCGATCATACTTAAGAGTCCTTTAGATGTTTAAACATCGTGCTGTATAAAGACCCAATAGCAGTGACTGCTGTATTCACGCCTTTTTAGAGGCAGGCATACAGGAGGAGCTGTTGTGTTGATGATGTTTAATGGTTAAACCACAGACAGGTTAAAAGCTACTGTCTGCTTTTAGACCTTTTATGCACGCGGTAAAGAGACCCGAGTTCACGCTTCTACTTCAAAAGGCAGCCAACCTTCCCTATATAGACTGGCTATCTTTTGAAGTAGGTGGCGGGGGTGATGCCCGTCTGAAAGGTTGGTAAGGACCGTCATGGATTCCTGGCAATTATGGCGTCAGGCAGTCTTACGTGTCGCAGCTGCGACTGACGAGATGTTGGAAGCACGCGTTATCAAACTGTTTTTCTACGAGGTTGGTTTCATCCTTGATAAGCAGTTAGATAAGGTGCGCTTTATTTGTTCAAGCGAATACATCTACAATGCATTCGCTCCTTACGCAACTCGTTGTTTTTGCGAAGTAAGACATATGCTGCAGCAGGATGATCTTGGCTTTTCATGCGAGATCGTTTCTGCTAAAGAACTGAGTCATCTTTATGAGTCTCAGTTGCTGCTTGATCGCACTTTCTTGAATACCGTCAGTGTGAACGTACCTCTTTGCGAGGCGTTTGGTGCGCCTTTATACGCAAAGACTAAGTGCATTCTGACTAATTCAACCTCATCTACTAATACCCTCTCAACCGGAGCTAGAGAATTAGCTGTCGGCGGATCGGTGCAACCTTTTGCAAACGTTCGTAAGCTTGGTGTACCTAAAGAAGTCCTCGACGCTGCCCTTCAGGAAAGCTCCGTAAGCAGCGATCGTAAAGTTGAAGAGTATGTACAGGATTCATCTTTCATGAATGCCTGCGCTCAAACTCGCTCTAACGATCACGATGAAGATCTTTCATTAGCTCCTCAAGCTCCTCGTGTGCATGAAAGTCAGCAGAACGTAACTAATGCAGACCATGATCTGTTCCATGGTAACGAGCAAGAGATCTCATTTGCTGAAGATACAAAGCAAGATTGCGTAAATAACGTAATCCCACAGAGTCAAAATCACATCCCACAAGCTGAAGGTTTCACTAACCCACATGTGGATTCTTCTCGTGTAATGCAACAAACCCTTCTTGATTCAGGCACTATGCCTGTAGCTGCAGTAGCAAACGATGCTACAGCTAGCGAGTTTGCAGAAGGTCTTAAGCATGCAGCGATGGATGTAAATCATTCTGATATTGGTGTGCCATATATGGATCCTCCATCAGGCCTCTTTAGCGATGTCATGAATGATCGTGATCTCTACTCTGAGTACTTTGATGATGGCATTGATCCGATCTTTGAAGATCGCCGTCATGAGTTTGATGAGTGCCTTGATCCTGAGGTCACTGACGAAGATGTCTTTAGTGGCCATGCCCATGAGTACAGCTATCGACAAATGGATGTGGAGTGCTTAGAGGCATATGAGGATAGTGATTTTAATGCTGAAGAGTTTGGTGATGTACCTCCATCAGAATATGTATCTGATGTGGATCCAGCTTACTTAGATGCAGATAATTCACGTAGCCAAGATCTTCTCCAGAGCACCACTATTGAGGGTAATGACTATCAAGATCGATCAGTGCACAATGATCTGTTAGGTCATGTGCCAAATCAATCTTCAGCACAGTCTAATGTTGTAAATAACAACACTGTAGGTGCAGATCAGTACAATCCTTATAGCTTTATGAAGCAGGCTCTTGATAGCAGCAACGTAAATGAAGACGTCTGCATGCCGTCAACTGCTCGTAATGACAACGCTATTGATGATCTTGCAGCATATGAGCATTTAAATGCTCAGCTTCATCAGGTGCAGCAGCAGTTTTTAGCTCATAATCAGCCTGATAGCGCACTTGAGATGCAGATGCAGCAGCCTTTTATGGCTCAAACTGAGTCTCAAATCGCTCCAGAATCTATGACCATGCCAGCAGCTCAAGCAATCCCTTTAGCTCAGGCAATGCCTGCAGCTCAGGCTATTCCTGTAGCTCAAGCAATGCCATCAGCTCAGGCTATTCCTGTAGC
>NZ_AXWV01000077.1 GCF_000482845.1 Anaerobiospirillum succiniciproducens DSM 6400 | reverse complement strand
CATGTGCATGTTTTTCCAAAAAACTGATAAACATGCGGTTCATAATAGTTATGCCAGTTTTATTTTAATACCCCCCAAATATCGTACACATACTACCCATCCAGCTATCAAAGCAACAAAGCAAATCCACACCTCTACACCACAACCGCAAGCACAGGCACAGCAAACACTATCTATCCCCGATAGCATGGCCGGCCCCAGATAGCCTTTAAACGAGCTCACTGGCTAGCAGTTGCATACATTACAACTCTTCTCCTTAGCGGCAAGTGCTACTTTTCCTGGCTAAAAACAAAATGCATTTTGTATAGCCATAACAAAAACAAAACCCCAGAATAGTTGCCTACTCTGAGGTTTGATGTATTTTCTTAGCGCTAAGCGCAAGTAGCAGTCTTTAGCCTAATAAACTCAAGCCAAGCTGAGGACGGGTGTTAGCCTGCATCAGCATTGATGAAGCTGCCTGCTGAATAATGTTCTGCTGAGTTAAGTTAGCAGATTCTTCAGCAAAATCAGCGTCACGAATACGGCTACGAGCATCAGCCTCGTTAGCAGCTACGTTGGACTGGTTGCGGATTGATGATTCAAGACGATTCATCATGGCACCAAGCTTGGCACGCTCACCGTCAACTACACCAATCATACGATCCATTGCCTGGATTACATAGCCGATATCAGTCTTACCAAAAGTGGCATTAAAATTAAACTTAACGATATCATTTGTCATGCTATAAGCAATCATACCGTTAATGTTTGGAGCACCACCTGCAGCACCGCCTTTTGCGTCAAGAATATCGTTTAGTGCATTATCTTGATTTCCAAGAACGAAGATCTCATTGAATCTCATAGACAGCACGTCTACATCAATGGTATCGCCTTTGTTGGAACCGACCTGCAAACTCAACTGACCAGTTTGTACACCTGCAACAGCAGTTCCTTTATTTAAGAACAAGCTGTCTTTAGTGATTTGCGACTCTGGACCGATAAGTACTTTCTTGCCTGCATAGGTAGTCTGAGTTGCAATTCTGGCAATTTCGGTACCTAGAGCAGAGGCTTCTTTAGCAAGTGCATCACGATCGGCTGCTGTATTGGTACCATTAGTTGCCTGAACAGCTAGAGTACGGATCTTTTGCAGCATATTGGACATCTCGTCCATAGAGCCTTCAATAGTCTGCAAAAGAGCAATGCCATCGGATGCATTACGATTACCCTGATTGAGACCGTTAATCTGGGATGTTAAACGGTCTGCGATCTGGAGTCCTGCAGCATCGTCCTTGGCACTGTTAATACGAAGACCACTTGATAGTCTTTGGTAAGTAGTCGTCAGCTGTGTGTTGACGTTACCTAAGTATCTTTGGCCTTGCAGAGCTGAAAAGTTTGTATTTACAAATACTGCCATGACGACTCCAAGGACTAGCCAAGTAAGCTTAAGCCAAGCTGAGGACGGGTGTTAGCCTGCATCAGCATGGAAGCAGCTGCCTGCTGGATGATGGACTGCTGAGATAAGTTAGCAGACTCTTCAGCAAAGTCAGCATCACGAATACGGCTACGAGCATCAGCTTCGTTAGCAGCAACGTTTGACTGATTGCGGATAGATGACTCAAGACGGTTCTGTGTGGCACCTAAATCGGCACGCTGGCTATCAACGTAACCAATCATCTGATCCATGTAGCCAATAATCTCTGCCGCCATGCCAGCTGATGAGAAATTAACAGTAATAGACTTATCACCGGCAGTCTTGAATGCAACAGTATCTGCAGCCTGAGCATTGATTTTGGCGTCAGGAACAGTAGCGGCTTTTGCAGCAACGGAGAACTGTAGATTTACCAAACCAAAAGAAATAGTATCGCCCTTATTTGAGCCTACCTGCAGTGTGATACTTTGAGTAGTACCCGCACCGCCACCAGCACCTGGACCAGGAGCTGCATTACCAGCAACAGGGTCTAGAGAGTTAGTCTGCTTACCATTGAGGATGGTCTTACCAGCATAAGTTGTCTGAGTTGCAATTCTGCTTACCTCAGTAGCTAAAGCTGATGCCTCCTTAGCGAGAGCCTGACGATCCTGTAAGGTATTAGTGCCGTTGTTAGCCTGAACAGCTAAGGTACGAATCTTCTGGAGCATGCCAGAGATTTCGTCCATACCTGCTTCAGCAGTCTGAGCTAAAGCGATACCGTCAGATGCGTTACGGTTGCCCTGGTTGAGGCCATTGATCTGGCTGGTTAAACGGTCAGCGATCTGGAGACCAGCAGCGTCGTCTTTGGCGCTGTTAATACGCATACCGCTTGATAAACGCTGGTATGTAGTAGTGAGCTGGTTCTGGACGTTGCCGAGGTAACGCTGGCCCTGAAGAGCTGAGTAATTAGTATTTACATATACTGCCATTTCGTCTAACTCCTCAGATTAACCTAACAGGCTCAGACCGAGCTGAGGACGGGTGTTAGCCTGCATCAGCATAGAAGCAGCTGCCTGCTGAATGATGGACTGCTGAGATAAGTTAGCAGACTCTTCAGCAAAGTCAGCGTCACGGATACGTGAGCGGGCATCAGCTTCGTTAGCGGCAACGTTTGACTGATTACGGATAGAGCTCTCAAGACGATTTTGGATGGCACCTAAATCGGCACGCTGACCATCAACGTAGCCAATCATCTTGTCCATGATATCGATGATATCGCTTGCGGCTCCTGCTACAGTGAACTGTACCTTAGTTACACCATCTGTAACCTTTACGAAAGCCTTGCCTGCAGCGGCATCATTACCGAACTTATCAGTACCACCAACTTGACCGCCATCAGCAATCTTAGAGAACTGAAGGTTAACAAGATTGAAACTGATAGTATCGCCCTTATTTGAACCTACTTGCAGAGTGATGTTTTGAGTAGTACCTGCACCGCCACCACCACCAGGAGCTGGAGGAGCTGCACCGCCTGCAATAGGGTCAATAGAGTTTGTCTGCTTACCATTTAAGATGGTCTTGCCAGCAAAGGTGGTTTGCTGAGCAATACGGTTGATCTCGGTTGCTAAAGCAGTTGCTTCCTTTGACAGAGCTTCCTTGTCCTGTGCTGTGTTAGTACCATTGTTAGCTTGGACAGCTAAGGTACGGATCTTCTGGAGCATGCCAGAGATTTCATCCATACCTGCTTCAGCAGTCTGAGCTAAAGCAATACCATCAGATGCGTTACGGTTGCCCTGGTTGAGGCCATTGATCTGGCTGGTTAAACGGTCAGCGATCTGGAGACCAGCAGCGTCGTCTTTAGCGCTGTTAATACGCATACCGCTTGATAAACGCTGGTATGTAGTAGTGAGCTGGTTCTGGACATTGCCTAAATAGCGCTGCCCCTGAAGAGCAGAATAATTAGTATTTACATATACTGCCATTTGACTCTACTCCTCAGATTAACCTAACAGGCTCAGACCGAGCTGAGGACGGGTGTTAGCCTGCATCAGCATGGAAGCAGCTGCCTGCTGGATAATGGACTGCTGAGATAAGTTAGCAGACTCTTCAGCAAAGTCAGCATCACGAATACGGCTGCGAGCATCTGCCTCGTTAGCAGCAACGTTAGACTGGTTGCGGATAGATGACTCAAGACGGTTCTGCATTGCACCTAAATCGGCACGCTGACTATCAACGTAACCAATCATCTTATCCATGTGCTCAATGATAGCAGCAGCATTACCAGCTGTTGAGAAGTTAACAGTGATAGCGCCATCAGCACCTTTTAAGAAAGCCTTATCTTTAGCGTTTGCAGCATCGCCAAACTGATCAGCTGCAACTTGACCACCAATACCAACTGCAGAGAATTGTAGGTTTACTAAATTAAAGCTGATAGTATCACCCTTATTTGAACCTACTTGCAGAGTGATGCTCTGATTAGCACCAGCACCGCCCTGACCTGGTTGTGGAGGATTTTGGCCACCACCAGGAAGCGGATCAATAGAGTTTGTCTGCTTGCCATTCAAAATGGTCTTGCCTGCGAAAGTGGTTTGCTTAGCAATACGGGTGATCTCGGTAGCTAAGGAAGAAGCCTCTTTTGAAAGAGCCTGCTTGTCAGCTAAGGTGTTGGTACCGTTGTTAGCTTGAACAGCTAAAGTACGGATCTTCTGGAGCATGCCAGAGATTTCGTCCATACCTGCTTCAGCAGTCTGAGCTAATGCAATACCGTCAGATGCGTTACGGTTGCCCTGGTTGAGGCCATTGATCTGGCTGGTTAAACGGTCAGCGATCTGAAGACCAGCAGCGTCGTCTTTAGCACTGTTAATACGCATACCGCTTGATAAACGCTGGTATGTAGTAGTGAGCTGGTTCTGGACGTTGCCTAAGTAGCGCTGACCCTGAAGAGCTGAGTAATTGGTATTTACATATACTGCCATGTGAATATCCTCCGATTAACCTAATAAGCTCAGGCCAAGCTGAGGACGGGTATTAGCCTGCATCAGCATGGAAGCAGCTGCCTGCTGAATAATGGACTGCTGAGATAAGTTAGCAGACTCTTCAGCAAAGTCAGCATCACGAATACGTGAGCGAGCATCAGCTTCGTTAGCAGCAACGTTAGACTGGTTACGGATTGAGCTCTCAAGTCTGTTCTGGATGGCACCTAAATCGGCACGCTGGCTATCAACGTAACCGATCATCTTATCCATAGCCTCAATCATGGTCTCTGGACCACCAGCTGCGGTAAACACTACAGTAATTGATTTACCATCAGCAGATTTCTTGAAGAGTTTATTGGCTGTATTAGCATCGCCAAAGTTTGCGTCAGCTACTTGTGCAGCAACTGCAGCTTTAGAGAACTGAAGGTTAACTAAGTTAAAGCTGATGGTATCGCCCTTATTTGAACCAACCTGTAAAGTAATTGATTGAGGGTCACCAGCACCGCCACCACCAGGACCAGGAGCCTGACCACCAGGGAGCGGATCAATAGAATTGGTTTGCTTGCCGTTTAAGATGGTCTTGCCAGCGAAGGTGGTCTGCTGAGCAATACGAGTGATCTCGGTGGCTAATGCAGATGCTTCCTTACTTAAAGCTTGCTTGTCTTCTTTGGTGTTTGTACCGTTATTTGCCTGTACGGCTAAGGTACGCATCTTCTGGAGCATGCCAGAGATTTCGTCCATACCTGCTTCAGCAGTCTGAGCTAAAGCAATACCGTCAGATGCGTTACGGTTACCCTGGTTGAGACCGTTGATTTGTGATGTTAAACGATCTGCGATCTGAAGGCCTGCAGCGTCGTCTTTAGCGCTATTGATACGCATACCGCTTGATAAACGCTGGTATGTAGTAGTGAGCTGGTTCTGGACATTGCCTAAGTAGCGCTGACCCTGAAGAGCTGAAAAATTAGTATTTACATATACTGCCATTTGACTCTACTCCTCAGATTAACCTAACAGGCTCAGGCCGAGCTGTGGACGGGTGTTAGCCTGCATCAGCATGGAAGCAGCTGCCTGCTGAATAATGGACTGCTGAGATAAGTTAGCAGACTCTTGAGCAAAGTCAGCATCACGGATACGTGAGCGTGCATCAGCCTCGTTAGCTGCAACGTTAGACTGGTTGCGAATAGATGACTCAAGACGATTTTGGATGGCACCTAAATCGGCACGCTGGCTATCAACGTAACCGATCATCTTGTCCATAGCCTCAATCATAGTTTCTGGAGCATTTGCAGCGGTGAACACTACAGTAATTGACTTACCATCAGCTGCTTTCTTGAAGAGCTTGTCAGCTGCTTGAGCATCACCAAAGTTGGTGTCAGCTACTTGTGCTGCAACTGCGGCTTTAGAGAACTGAAGGTTTACTAAGTTAAAGCTGATGGTGTCGCCCTTATTTGAGCCAACCTGTAAAGTAATACTCTGTGGGTCACCTGCAGCAGCACCACCACCTGGGGCATTACCACCTGGAAGCGGGTCAATTGAGTTGGCTTGCTTACCGTTTAAGATGGTCTTGCCTGCAAAAGTGGTCTGCTGAGCAATACGAGTGATCTCGGTGGCTAATGCAGATGCTTCTTTTGCTAAAGCTTGCTTATCTTCTTTGGTGTTTGTGCCGTTGTTTGCCTGAACAGCTAAGGTACGCATCTTCTGGAGCATGCCAGAGATCTCGTCCATACCTGCTTCAGCAGTCTGTGCTAAAGCAATACCGTCAGAGGCGTTACGGTTACCCTGGTTGAGGCCGTTGATCTGTGAAGTTAAGCGGTCAGCAATCTGAAGGCCAGCAGCGTCGTCTTTAGCGCTATTGATACGCATACCGCTTGATAAACGCTGGTATGTAGTAGTGAGCTGGTTCTGGACGTTGCCTAAGTAGCGCTGACCCTGAAGAGCTGAGTAATTAGTATTTACATATACTGCCATTTTGTTCTACTCCTCAGATTAACCTAACAGGCTCAGGCCGAGCTGTGGACGAGTGTTAGCCTGCATCAGCATGGAAGAAGCTGCCTGCTGGATGATTGACTGCTGAGATAAGTTAGCAGACTCTTCAGCAAAGTCAGCATCACGGATACGTGAGCGTGCATCGGCTTCATTAGCAGCAACATTAGACTGGTTGCGGATGGATGACTCAAGACGGTTCTGGACGGCACCTAAATCGGCACGCATACCATCAACTGTGCTAATCATTGTGTCCATCAGCTCGATAACCTTACCTACATAGGCAGCGTTGGTCTGATCGGCATAGTTGAGCTTGTCAACATTGACCTTAATTTCACCTGTAGCAGTAGTTTGGAAGAATTTAGAATCGTCTTCCTTCATTAAGTTCGCATCGGTACCGATTTTAGAGAACATAACTGAGTTTGCGTTAAAGGTGATGGTGTCTCCCTTATTTGAGCCGACCTGCAGAGTCATTGCACCTGTACCGCCTGCTAAACCCTGAGCGGCTTGATCATCACCGAAGATGGAGCCAGTCTTGGTCTTACCGTTAAGCACGGTCTTGCCTGCAAAGGTAGTCTGCTGAGCAATACGGTTAACTTCGGTAGCAAGTGAAGCGATTTCCTTGCCTAAAGCAGTACGGTCTTCCATGGTGTTGGTGCCGTTGGCAGCCTGAACAGTTAAGGTACGCATCTTCTGGAGCATGCCAGAGATCTCATCCATACCTGCTTCCATGGTCTGGGCAAGAGCGATACCGTCTGAGGCGTTGCGGTTGCCCTGGTTGAGGCCGTTAATCTGGGAAGTTAAACGGTCGGCGATCTGGAGGCCAGCAGCGTCGTCTTTGGCGCTGTTAATACGCATACCGCTTGATAAACGCTGGTATGTGGTAGTGAGCTGGTTCTGGACGTTGCCTAAATAGCGCTGGCCCTGGAGAGCACTATAGTTGGTATTTACATACACTGCCATGTTGATTTCCTCGTGCAGTTAGATCGCATGTGTTTTGCAAAATACTGCAGGGAATAACATTGACCTGCTGTACGCAAACGTTGTTACATGGAATCATGAAACATTCTTGTTCTCAGTTTGGCAAAAATAAGCACTGCAAACTGAGATACTCCTATAGCCTGTGCTTTAAGCTTGTTGTTGATTGTTACGTTACAAGTGATTTTGTATCAGCAGATACGTAGCAAAGTACTATCTCGAACAGTAGAAGCTAAGCTTTGGCTTGATATGAAAATCTTGCGCAACTAAATTAGCTTTAGCATAGCTTTCATTCTTAATATCGTATAGCTAAAAACATAGTTAAGCCCTTGTGTAGCAATTGTTTTCGGCCATTCAAAAACGAAAAATTTGCACGTGATAACTTAACATTTTCTACAATTGTTTTAACAATATTTTGCATTTTGTCAGTTATCTTGTGAAACGCTTGTGAAACGATTGTATTTTCACCTTAACTGTTTGGTCAAAACTGCTGACAAACTTAGATGTAGTAAAGCTCTGTGGCTCTTTAGCAAAGTCAAAAGTGTATTGCTGTGGTTATGTTTTTTTTGCAGTTTTTTAACGCAGCGGATCTATCTGAAATGGCATGAGGTTTTGTTGGCAAAGTTTCCAGTTAGCATCAAGCTCGTTGCAGTGGATCAGACACCATGCTGCAACTAAGAGCTGAGCATCACGATCGAGCTCACCTTCAAGCAAGTTGCCATCAAAGTCTAGACAAGCTTCTTGGTCAAGGTACTGCACATGAATATGCGGCGGCACCATCTCATCTTCAAGATACATGTAGACGATTAAGCCATAGAAAAAGCTCACTGGCACGCGGCCATCCTTGCCTACCTTGTCCGCCTTAGGCGCAGTCTCTACTTGCATGTCATTCTCCTAACTTGCATAAAAACAAAATACCGCACTCCAAAAATGCCAACGTTTGGCTATCGTGCGTGTACGTATTTTCTTCAAAAGTATAAGACTGAGCTAGGCGGTTAGATCATGTAGTGCAAACAAAAGTTTGCCCTGATGGTACGCCTTGGTGCTCTTTGTCATTATTTAGTGCCTATGTAGCCTAATGTCGCTGTCTTTGCTATGTTTGTGCTACTGAACAGTGCTTAAAATGCTTTTAGATTTCAAACTTTTTGGAGTTAGCGTATGTCAAAGAATGTTTTGATCATAGATGCCGGTATTGAGGGTGCTTTTGCCAAGGGTGAGCTTAACCATCACTATGTTGCAATGGCCAAAGAGATTCTCGTTTCAAAAGGCTATAACGTTACTATCACTGATCTTAATCAGCCATATGAGGTTAAAGATCAGCAAGAGAAGTTCTTAGCTGCTGACTTTATCTTAGTGCAGTTTCCTGGCTATTGGATGGCCGGTCCATGGCAGCTCAAGCGCTATTTCGACGAAGTCTTCTCTGGCCCAATTACTGTTGGCGGTGATGGTCGTCATCGTGGCACGGATGCAAAGTACGGCACTGGTGGTGTTCATACTCAAAAGAGATACATGCTCTCTTCAACTTGGAACGCCCCATTAAGTGCCTTTGATGCTCAGGATGAGTTCTGGGGTGGTATCGGTATTGATGGCGCACTTAAGCCTTACCATAAGACCTTTGAGTTCTTAGGTCTCAAGCAATTACCTACTTTTGTCGCTAACGATGTGATAAAGAACCCAAGCCATGATGAGGACTTTGCTCGTTTCAAAGAGCTCATTAACGCTAACTTCTAAAAGTAGCTTTCTTCATTTTCTAGGCAGGTTAGCCATGAGCCATCTTCTCTGACCTGCCTTGTAAATTTTAAATTCCTACCCTGTCCTAGCGCCTGCTCCATAATCCAATCCTATTCGCTGCGCTTTTGTCCATAGCTTTATCTCTAGTTTTGTACGTCTTTGCTTATGGCATGGTTGCTGTGTTCAATTCCCTTGATAGTGTTTATGATCGCTGCCACTGTCACTAGCACTTTTGTGTGGCTGTCTTTAGCTATCTTTAGGCAGTGTGCACGGACACAGTTTGTAAAGAAACTATAGAATAATCATCATAGTTTTTGCACAGCCATTGCCCATAAAATGTCACTTGTCTTTTAGTGCTTTATTTATATTGCCCAGTTACCTTGTGTAGGAGATTCGATATATATGGCATTTATGACAAACTTTTGTATAGATTCTTGTGTAGCGAGTGCACAACAATTGCACAAATTTGCGCAATAGTTTGAGCGGTATCACTTTTTCACTTATAGATTGTGCACGAGCACATGCAACTTTCAATTCAGGGTATACACTTAACATGCTAGTTGTTTTCCAGTTTCAACTAGCACTTACTCTGTTCATTGTGACTATCCCTCATTGATCAAGCCTTATAAACTCCAGAGGTAACAATGAGGGGTATTATCCTCCTCGCCCAAAGCAGGCCATCTAAAGCCATAACTCATCTTCAGGGCTCACAGAATTCCTCTTAACTGCCCATTAGCACTGGCATTGATTCTCATCTACCCTATTCTCTTTTAACTATGTCTTTAGTGGACATATCTGCATTTTTGCATTGAGATCACTTTGGTGGCACCTATCCAATGCTCGTTTAGTTGCGCACTTCTTATGCCCATGCTATTAGCCGTGCTTTCTTTGTAATAGCTTCTAATGCATGCTTTGCTTGTACTAAAGCACCTTGCATCGTTTAGGCATGCTGTGCTTTTAGTTTTGTGTTAGAACATATTGAGACGCTTAAAGATAAATTCAGGGATCAGACGTACTACGGCCATAATATAGCGCCATAGCCACATGGTGTAGACAACTGAAGAGCGGCGCTTAAAGCCTTTTACAATGTCCTTTGCTACTCTTTGTGTTAAGGCAGTTATGTATGGCGGTAGCTTCTTATGCGCAACCATACGAGTAGCTACATAACCAGGCTTAATGGTCATCACATGGACGTTATATGGTAATAGACTGCAGCGCATACCTGACAAAAATGCCGTCATGGCAGCTTTCGACGAGCCATAGCAGTAGTTAGAGCAGCGCCCGCGCTCACCGGCTACCGAGCTTACTACCATGATGGAGCCAGAGCGCTGTTGTTTAAAGAACTGAGCTGTAGCAGTAAGCATGGGCAGCAAACCATTAAAGTTTGCCTGCATAATGAGCTCACACTCTCTTATGTCTTGCTCAGCTTTCTTTTGATCGCCTAAATAACCAACCGAACAAAAGAACGCATCTAATCCTATAAATTGGGATGATTGATGCCCAGAGACTTGCATAGATTGCTCGGCGATGTCTTTTGCGGCGGCATTGTATGCATCGGTCGTGGCTGTTGCAGAAGTATTGAATGCCGTGGTCGTGGCAGCAGCTAATGCATTGAATTCAGTAGTTTGGGCAGTAGCTAAAGGATTCACTTTATTGGTTTGGGTAGTAGCTAAGGCATTGTTCTGAACTTTAGTTTGCTGGGCATTTGTACCTTGTCCTAGACATTCGTTAAAGAGCTGCAGCTGCTCAGCAGCACTCATGCTGGTGTCGTAGTGTTTGACCTCACAAGTACACTTGTGACTCTCTAGCTTAGTCTTAAGCTTTTCAAGTTCACTAAGATTGCGCCCGCACAAGATCATATGCCATGGCCCTTCCTTGGCAAACTCATGGAGTGTTGCTATCGCAATTTCAGAAGTTGCCCCAAGTACTAGCATGCGCCTCATAGTGTCCCCTGCTACTTAATGACCTTATGTCTTGTCAGTATAGCTAAAAGTACCTAGCTCAGGCTTAGATCTAGCCGCAAGTTTAGAGCTTCTTTGTCTTTTGGGCTTTTGATAAAGGTAGCTTAGCCCTCTTGGTGCTGCTTTGTTAATGGTTCTAGGCTGCTACCTGTTTTGCTTTTGCCGTACATAGACTAAGGCTCATTACGGGCTCTAGCTTAGTTGTAAGTTTTTTTGCTAACTGCAGATACAACAAAGCCTTCACTGTAGAGCTATCTTTGCTCCTTTGATGAAGGCTTTGGGCTATGAGCATGTAACGTATGCTAGTTTTTTTGTTTTATGACACTTACTCTGAGGCGCTGGTGGCGTCCTCTTTTTTGTAAGTGATGTGGACTAAGCGCTGCTTAAAGTTAGCGCCCATACCATAGCGCTCTAAGATTGGGCTGTGCCAGACTGGAGTTACATCGCTAGGCAGATCGATGTTTTGACCTAAATCGCGATGGAAGCCCTCATTGTGGAAGTCTGAGCCTAAGCTTGCGAGCATCTCGTACTTATGACACAGCTGCACTAAGTAGTCGCGATCTAATTGACGCTGTTGAGATGAAGATACCTCAATAGCCTCACCGCCTGCTTTCTTAAACTCGTATACGAGCTTACGCAGACGCATATTGGAGATCTTGTAGCGGCGAGGATGAGCTAATACAGCAATACCACCTGCAGCCTTGATGACCTCGATTGTCTCTTCAATCGGTCCCCAGACGCTCTTTACATAGGCATCTTGACCACGACGTAAAAACTTGTGAAAAGCATCATCTACGCTTTTAGCCTTTCCATCTTGGAAGATGAGGCGTGCATAATTGCCACGAGTAATGGAAGCTCCTTCACGGGCTTGCTCACAGCAGCGCTCATATGGTCTGTCAAAACCAAGGCGCTTGAGCTTTTCACCAATAGCTACCGCACGTTGAGTACGAGCAACTTTAAGTTTTGCTTCAAGTTCTTTGAGTGAATCGTTATTAGGATTAATACCTAAACCTACGATGTGGATTTGCTCATCGTACCAAGTAGTAGAGAACTCCACACCCGGAATCACAATCAAGGTACGCTCGCTAGGAGCTCGATGTAGTTCCCCGTTATCTACACCATTAACCTCAGCATTTTCCTTAATGTAGGTTTCAACAGGAGCATCAGCATCACCATTTAAGAGCTTGGCATTAAGGAGTGCTGCTCTTTGCACAGCATCAGCAACACCAGCGGTGAGATCGTGGTCAGTAATGGCAATAGCATTTAAGCCGCGACCATAAGCCCGATCAATCAGCTCACTTGGGGATAAGCCACCGTCAGAGGCATTGGTATGGCAATGAAAATCGATATTGCTAACTATAGTCACGAAGACCTCCGACTAGTAAAAAATGCTTCGTTATGCAGATAAGGAATAACTTCCTTATTGCCTAATTCCTGATGCTCAAATACGAGATCTCAACGTACGCCCCGTTAAACGCGAGCACAACAACGCCGTCTAATATTTTAATGTGATTCGCTCTATTGCGTCGTTACTTGAGATTTATAAGCAAGACTAAGCGTTTTGCTTATGCTCAAGACCATCATTTAGAACTGTAAGTTAAGCTACGTTTAACACTTAACGAGCATATATTCCGTAAGAGAACTACTTTGAGACGCAAGTGAGTATATACCAACCGTATGAGATCTAGATCAAAAATTGTTGAACAGTAATGATCTTCATCTTGAGCGAAGCCGCGCCTTAGACACTAGTACTCGCTTTGCTATTAGGCACTAATACTTACTTTGCTATTAGGCACTAGTACTTACTTTGCTCTTAGACACTAGTACTCACTTTGCAATGAGCGCTAGTACTTACTTTGCTCTTATACACCAGTTCTTGGTTTGCTTAAGACATTCGTATGGGATTAGCGTTTGCCACTACTTGCAGCTTTTCATTGGGATGCTGTTTATAAAAATTGAGCAAGATTTAGTGTGCCTTGAGTAAGAGAGTTTTGTTGAGGGTTTAGCTTCGGTAACGTTAATTACAGTATGCATCTTTTTGCAGCTTATCTAGCCTCAAGAGCAATTTACAGCTGTACGCCTTGCCTAAGCAGAGCCCTAAGCCGCTCCATACTGCGTCAACCGTGTTTAAATACTTGCTTGCAGTTAAGTGCTTAAGTACATGCGTGCAGTTACGTGCTTATGTTAATGCGTGCTGTTACGCCGCTGAATATGTCATTGAGCTAGCAGACTGCTGTGTTTGGCTGTCTTGGTGCTTGTCGCTTGCTGCTGTTTGCGATGCAGAAGATATGGCGCTTAGCAGGATTGTTGCTTAGATATGGCTGCATGGCACGTATTTTTATGGACGGGAGCAAATAGCAGTGTGCCATGCTTTCGTCTGCTAGTTTGCAAGACATATGATATGTTTGCAGCACCTTGCGTAGCTTATGGCTTGTCAAGGTGCTGCGTTAGCTTGGGGAGCTTGATGATTTATAGGATGCTCTTTGAGTTAGCCTTCTGACTTTGAAAGGAGCTCCTCAAAGCGCTCGTAGAGAGCATCAAGCTTAGCTTGCATGTCAGTGCGCTGCTGATTGATCTCTTTAATAGCATCCGGGCCTTGAGTGTATAAGGCTGGGTCTGCGATCTTGGCATCAATGGCTGCGAGCTCTTCTTCAAGCTTGCTAATGTGATCAGGCAAGTCCTCAAGCTCATGAGCCTCAGTAAAGGAGAGCTTGTTAGCTTTCTTAGCTGGGGCTGCATTGTCTGCTGGCTTGTCTGTGGTGATGGCTTGAGCCTCATCGGCTTTGGCAGCTTTAGCCTCTTGGGCAGCTTCGTTTTGTGCAAGCTTACCTGAGACTACTAAGGAGACGTTCTTACCAATGCGGCGGTAGTATGCCTCCACATCAGACCAGCCACCCACAATAGTCTCGATATTGCCTGAGCCGTCAAAGACCCAAGTCTCAGTTGCAAAGTGATCGATAAAGCGACGATCGTGGCTAATGACGATAACCGTGCCTGGGAATGTTTGGAGCATTTCCTCAAGCAAGTCTAAAGTCTCAAGATCAAGATCATTAGTTGGCTCGTCCATGATGAGCACATTGCAAGGACGGGCAAAGATACGCGCTAACATTAAGCGGTTCTTTTCGCCACCTGAGAGTACCTTCGCAGGAGATCTAGCACGACGTGCTGTAAAGAGGAAGTTCTTTAAGTAAGAGAGCACATGAATGTTCTTACCATTAACGCAAATGTCTTGCTTGCCCTCTGCTACGTTATCGGCAACGGACTTTTCAGGATTAAGCTGCTCATGGTATTGATCAAAGTATTGAGAGGTTACATTAGTACCAATACGTACATAACCATGAGTTGGCTTTAATAGACCCATCAGCACTTTGATAAGTGAGGTCTTGCCAGCTCCATTAGGACCAACAATACCAATACGATCACCACGCATTACTACAGGTGAGAAATCCTTAATGATGTCCTTACCGTCGTAGTTTACGTTGATATGATCTGCCTCAAAGACGATATAGCCGGAGCGATCTGCCTCAGAAATCTTAATAATGGCCCTACCCTGACGATCGCGTCTTTCGGCACGCTCTTTACGCATCGACTCAAGATTGCGTACACGACCTTCATTACGGGCAAGACGTGCTTTAACACCACGTCTAATCCAAGCCTCTTCTTCAGCTAAGATTCGGTCAAACTCTTTACGCTCGAGCTCTTCCATACGTAAACGCTCATCACGCAGACGTAAGTAATCATCAAAGGAACCTGGATACGAGTAGAGCTTACCGCGATCAAGCTCCACAATACGAGTAGCTAAGTTATCGGCAAAAGTTCTATCGTGGCTTACAAAGACTGTAGTGCCATTAAAGCCCTTTAAATATTCTTCAAGCCACGCAATAGTTGCGATATCTAAGTGGTTAGTAGGCTCATCTAAGAGTAATACCTGTGGCTCATTGGCTAAAGCTGCAGCTAAGGCAGCCTTACGTCTCCAACCACCTGATAAAGAAGCAAGCGGGGTATCAGGGTCAAGATCAATCTTATTTAAGATCTTATAAATAAGCGCATCTTTTACCCAGCCATCATGGTGCTCAATAAATGAGGCAAGCTTCTCTTGCTCTTGGGCATCAGTGCTTTCTCTAAAGGAGGCAAGCGCATCACCAACCCCATCGATACCACGGGCTACCATGGAGTACACGGTGCCCTTTGCATCCTGTGGCGGATCTTGCTCTAAGCGGTTGACTCTTAAGCCGTCTTTAAAGATAAGACGACCAGAATCAAGCTCAATACGATGGTCAAAGAGCTTAAGTAAGGTGGATTTACCTGTACCATTACGGCCCACCAAACAAACTCTTTCACCCTCTTCTAATGCAAAGTCGGCCTTGCTCAATAAGGCGTCATCACCAAAGGCAAGATTACCCTCTAAAAGTGTTACTAATGCCATGGTAAGCCTTACTCCTCACTACCCTTAATGTCCTTTACGCCAGATGGGCCCCAGACACGTGGCTTATGAGTGCTTGCAGTAGAACGAGCCCCATCACGTGAGTTAAAACGGCCACCACGATCAGAGCGCTCACCGCCAAAGCGGCTGCCACGATCGGAACGATCGCTACGCTCGCCACCAAAACGAGAGCCGCGATCAAAGCGATCATTGCGGTCGCCACCAAAGCGGCTGCCGCGATCAAAGCGATCGTTGCGGTCGCCACCAAAACGGCTGCTGCAATCATTTCGATCGCTGCGGTCGGAACCGAAGCGGCTGCCGCGCTCGGAGGTGAAGCGTGAGCTGCGCTCTTCGTCGCCTGAGCGGTCGGTGTAAGTGCGCTCACGATTGCCCCAGGAGCGGGACTCACGGGTAAACTTACGCTCATCATCGCGCTCAAAGCTATTAGAGCTTGAACCTCTGCGATAGTCACGAGCTGGAGCTTGACGGTCATCATAGCGACGGCGGTTGCTGTCGCGATTGAATGAGCGCTCATGGCGATCAGATGAGCGATCAGAGCGACGATCTTCTTGCTCACCACGATAAGTAAAGCGATCTTGCTTAGCCTCGAGATCACGAGACCAACGAGGACGCATGGTATTACTTACTAAGGCCTCAGCTTCTTTACTCTGAGAAGCCTTGTTGTAAGTAAGCTCAAAGCAAGTGTGCAGCTGCATATCACGCTTAAAGTCAGGATCAAAAGTCTCCTTGGTGATATTGCGCACAGTAAAACCGTACTCTTCTAAGCCGTCATGTAACTTGAAGTTACGCTTGTTAGTACAGAAGATGACCTTACCGCCGTCGTTTAAGTGACGAGTTAAGTTGCCGAGCATGAGTAAGTGATCACGCTGTACATCAAAGCTCTTCTCCATACGCTTAGAGTTAGAGAAGGTTGGTGGATCAATATAGATAAGGTCGTAAGTGCTGCCTTGATCTTGGGATAAGTAAGCTAAGCAATCAGCCTGTACAAAGTGATTTTGCTCAGATGCGCTAGTGCCGGAGTAGTTAACGTCCATATCATTTAAGATAAAGTTCTCACGGCCCCAATCAAGATAAGTACGGCTCATATCAACTGAGACTGTACGTGTAGCACCACCCATAGCTGCAGCCACAGAGGCAGTACAGGTATAGGCAAAGAGATTTAAAAATGACTTGCCTTGTGCCTCTTTACGAATTAAGCGGCGGATTGGACGAGCATCTAAGAATAAGCCTGTATCTAAGTAGTCACGCAGATTTACTCTAAAGGCAATATCAGCCTCATAGACGTCCATAAAGTGGCCAACAGCATCCTCACGCTTTTCATACTGTGAGTCGCCCTTTTGCTTTTCACGTGACTTTACAATGACGTTATCGCCAGCTGCGCCAGTAACCTTAATGGTAGCGGCAATCATGTCTAAAAGACGCTTTTGAGCTACAAACTCTTTAATGGTTGCAGGAGCTTGATACTCTTGAATGACATAGTACTGATTGTAGCGATCGATAGCAGCGTTATAGTCTGGCAGATCAGCATCATAGACACGATACGCGGTGATCTTTTCTTTATCAGCCCACTTAGATAAGTTCTTTAAATTCTTGGTAAGACGGTTAGAGAAGTCTACTGCTACTTCAGCCTGTGCATTCATAGCTGCATAGGCATTAGCACCGCCTTGATTGATAGCGTTTTGGTCGAGATTATCAAACTGACCTGACTCAAGAGCAATCTGTGCACGATCAAGCTTAAAGGTACGCAGCTGACACTCAAGAGCACCATTAAACAGACGGTAAGACTTGTCTACTGAAAGACGCAGACAAGATAAGAGCTCAGTGGAGGTAGAGATAACTGCAGCCTTGCCACCAGCAAAACAAGTCTTAAGCTTATGGCCTAAGGTGGTGTAAAGCAGAATTAACTCATTGAAGTTACCCATTCTCTCGCCATATGGAGGATTGGTAACTACAGTGCAAGGCAGATCATTAACCTCTGTTAATGGATTGATGAGCTGATCTAATGGACGATGCTCAACGCTGATGAAATCTTCAAAGCCAGCATTGGCAATATTTTCTTTAGCACGCTCAATTACGTACTCATCAGCATCAAAGCCATAAAGCTTAATACCACGCTCTTTAGCCTTTGCTTTACCTGCCTCAGAGCGCTCTTTCGCTTCACTTAAAATAGCACTCCAAGCACTCTCGTCATAATCTTTTAAGTGCTTAAAGCCATAGTCGCTGCGCATGAGACCAGCAGCAGTATCAGTGGCAATTGCAGCAGCTTCTAACAGTAAGGTACCAGAACCACACATTGGGTCGACAAAATTATCCACACCAGTGTAGCCAGCACGTGTCACCATAGCTGCAGCTAAGTTCTCCTTTAAAGGAGCCTTACCAGTAGATCTATGGTACTCACGCCAGAATTGAGCGCTACCAGAGAGGTCTAAGCTTACAGAGACCTCGCCTTTCTTTAAGGTAGCGACAATGTGCACCTCAGGATTGTGCTTATCTACATTTGGTCGCTCCAGCTTGCTGTCGACAAAGCGATCGCATACTGCGTCCTTAACACGCAGTGCGCCGTACTGAGTGTTGCGAATGGAATTGTTAGTACCATTGAAGGTAACGGCAATGGTCTTGTCGCAACTAAAGTAGTTCTCATAACCAATACCATGAGCACCCATGTACAGATCGCTATCATCCTCGCAACGGAAAGTGTTTAACACTAAGAGGATACGAGAGGCAAAGCGGCTGTAGAGGCAGACGCGCATCGCAAGGTTCATATCACCACTAAAGGATACGCCTGCTACCGTTTCCTTGACTGAGGAGGCTTGTAAAGCATTTAACTCGTTGAATAAGAGTGACTCTAGTCCTTTAGGACAGGTAGCAAAAAACTTCTGCATACAGATAAGATCCTGAAAATAACAGCAAACTGTATGGCGAAACGGCGGAATGTGGTTAGATCACATTTCTCGTTCACCGATAAAAAAATGCACATCACCCCCATAGCTAGCCTTGGGGATGCTCTTTAAAAATCTAATTTACCAGAACTTATGAAAGATATTCATGTTTGAGATATGAATTACAACTATCTTTGTAGCTCATATCGAAGAATAGCGGGTTTAACGCAAATATGGATGGGTCTTTGAGAAGTAACGAGAATTTCTTTCCTAGCTATGCTAGTGTTGATTGAAGTATTCGTATAAATCTAAAAGCAAAGATATCGGACCAGAAATCATGGACTGCCTATCTGCATAGTGCTTGCATACATTTTCAAATGTTGGTG
>NZ_AXWV01000076.1:18791-19140 GCF_000482845.1 Anaerobiospirillum succiniciproducens DSM 6400 | reverse complement strand
TTGCTTGGCGACCATAGTGCTGCAGACCCACCTGTCCCCATTCCGAACACAGAAGTGAAATGCAGTGACGCCGATGGTAGTGCAACGTACGATTGTGCGAGAGTAGGTCATCGCCAGGCTTAATAATTTGCGGAGCGGTAGTTCAGCCGGTTAGAATGCCTGCCTGTCACGCAGGAGGTCGCGGGTTCGATTCCCGTCCGTTCCGCCACTTATTTAGAAGAACCACCCTAGAGGTGGTTTTTTCGTTTCTGGCCCTGCAAAATGGCCAGGTACACCTCAATTGACCCGTCCTTTCAAGCCTACGGATCAGATCAAAACATCCGAGGCAATTGAAGCCACCTTTAAGGTG
>NZ_AXWV01000076.1:0-18781 GCF_000482845.1 Anaerobiospirillum succiniciproducens DSM 6400 | reverse complement strand
AGATCAAAACATCCGAGGCAATTGAAGCCACCTTTAAGGTGTTTTTTTGTTTCTAGTCCCCGCCCAAAACGCAAGTTACCGCCCAAATCGTACTGCGCAAATGCGTGGTTTAGCATTAATGAGCTTCACAGCTATATCTCACCTTTGGTTACAGCATAATGAAGAGTGTCATTGACAAGCTATTCATCAATAAAAGGCTCTTTGAGATCATATGTACATATGATGTCATCTTCTAACCTAAAATATGCCTCTAGATCATCTGGTTGAGCTGGTATGCCTTTTAGCCAATACATGTCGCCATAATACAGACTCATTGCCCAATAATAAGGAAATTCATGATTGAGTAGAGCTGCCTCCATGTAGGTTGTAACAGGCTCTGCTAAGTGAGATTGCTCTACTAGTGTCGATGCTTCAGCATAAGAAATACCGACATAAAATTTTAGTAAATGCTTTATCAGCTCACAAAAGCTCTCATGATTGAAAACCATGCGGCACTGTTCATCCTTGAGTACAATTCCATCTTTTGGCATCAACTAATATCCTGATAGTAAAGTTTGGCAGTCCTATGGTTGGTATTATCGCTATATAGCGCATTTAACAGCACCTGGTTAAGTTAAATGCGCTCAAAGATAGGTAGATTGCGTAAGTGCGATTGTGATAACGGTGCTAAGGCTATAGAATACATGGTGCAAGAGTCACTTGCTTTTAGCTAGTACATTGTTGTTAAGCTGGCTTTATTCTTGATAGACAAGTGACTGCAAGGAAATGGATGACGTGCTGTTATCCGTTGTAACAGGAGCAGGCACTGTGAACCAGATTTACGCCACTATCTTACGAAGCCTATTAGGCAATGACGTCATTGAGAGCACACTGCAGGAGGTAGAAGAGAAGTATCCTTCCCTCTTTGATAAGCTCGCTGAGCTAGCTATGCCTGATGGTTCTAATCAAGATGAGATGGTGGACTACTCTCTGCACGTGGTTGATGCTTTTATTAAGCTCAAGCAGTCAGAGATCTATCAAAATCCTGATCTCAATAAGGTCTTTAGTGCTTTTAGTGCTGTGTCTAATAGCTATGCACTAAAGAATCAGTCTGAGTATATTCTGCGTTTTGATACAGCACTTACTATCTGTGTCATGGCGCTGATGTGCGGTCTTAAAGATCTTAAGAACATCACTGCCTACTCTAATTACGCTAATCAGTATCTGCAGCTTTTATTGCCATGCATGTTACACCCTCGCTACCGTATCTCAGTACCAAACTGTCGTTCGGTGATGCGTTTAGTTAACTACAACATGCTCGAGAGCTTCTATACTAATTTCTTTACTCGCGCTAAGGTTGCAACTAAGCTCTGTCCACCATCAAAGCTTCGTGAGATTCAGCCTTCCCTTGCTAACAAGGCTGGTGCTTTTAGTGTAAATACTGAGCTACATGGACTTACCCACGCTGATTTAGGCGCGTACTTGCCATGCTTAGGCCTTGACCACGGTCTCATCTTAGGCCCACGTCCATTGCTCTTCTTATGCTGCGATCAGCTTAATCTTAATGGCTATGATTACCTCTTATCTTTAAATCATTTGCCTCGTGAAGTGCTTGCACAGTTTGAGTCTAGATTAGCAGCCACTTCAAATGCCAAGATTCTCATTGATCGTATTGATACTTACTATGATCTTTTAGATGAAATTTCTGAGGATATGCAGACAGTTGTTTGCATTAAGCGTATAGATCCTCAGACTAATCAGATTGAAGCCTTCTTCTACTTATCTACCTTGCCACAGGTTGAAGATAGTCTCTATTTGATTCAAAAGGCAGAGTACGAGTGTGAGATGTCCTTACGTCAAAAGGACTCTTACATCATGACCATTTCGCGCAATGACAACGAAGAGCATGAGCTATTCTTACCGCAAAGACAGGATTACAACCGCTTTGTGGTGAACATTCTGTCCTATGAGCGCGAGATCAGTGCCAAGCTAGTGGGACATTCAAACGTTAAGCCTTGGGATGTAATTCTCTATCGCAATGGCTCTAACCCAGTTGCTGCCATGACCTCGATCTTCTATTACTTCATGTCAGATATCATTGATAGTAATCAGATCATCATGCATCAGCGCAAGCGTATGTTTGACTTACTTGGCTCTAACCCATCTAGCAAGACTGACCCAAGTGGCTTGTTCTAAGCTCAGTTAAGCTAAAGCCTAGTTTTATCTATAACTTACTGTAGGTCATAGCTAAGCGTTTAAGAGCACTAGTTACTATATATCCATACAAGAGTTCAGTGTGAAGCCAATGTCCCGTGAGGGTACTTTAATGTGGCAAAACTGGACTCTTTTTATATCCAAAAAGCCCCTTTATGCACCGTTGTGTGCCCTTACATATATTTAGTGTCGATCTGCATCGAGATTTTGCACAGTCAATTTGTTATGTATGGAATTTTTGGTTAGACTTAGTAACTTTGAGGTGGATGAAATATTGAGTAATTCTACGTTTACTAAAATGAGCATCTATTGCTTGCTTTGCACTTAAAATGCTTGTTTCTCACCTCATAATGCGAGCTGGTTTCTTTTAAAAAGCATCTCATGACACCGTTGTTATCACTTAGATTAAACAAGTAAGTCTTTAGCACAATTAAATTGCTAGCTTTGATGTTGATTTGATAGTTGTCTATACGATAATTAGGGGTATGAGAGCTCTGTCTATGCGACCAATTTGAGCTTATCGATGAGTTAATCATCGTGATAAGAGCTTTTAGTGGCAGCATTGAAGATCTTATTTTCGTTTTTCACGTTACGCACAGTAGAACACGTGCAATCAAGGTAGTACGGGAGATGTATTCATGGCCGGCGAAAACAAGTTAGCTGTGGCGCATGTAAACTTAGCTTTAGGCTATCGCGGTAATGAGCGACAGATCGAGCTGCTGATCAAAGAGTTAGCTAGCCTTGGTGTGCCGCAAGCTTTGATCTGCCGTGAAGATAGCCCTCTTGCTTACCACCTTGAGGGTGTTAAGGGGCTTAAGTTCTATCGTATTCGTGGAAGCGACCCTCGTTTTATGGGCCACTTCAAAGTAGGTCGTTACTCTATAATCCATGCTCATGATCTCTATGGCGTGCAGTGGGCATTCTTCCACTATCTTCTCCGTGGAACCCCATATGTAATTACTGAGCGTGACGAAGACCCTTCTATCTACGGCTTTGTGAATAAGACTGCCTATAAGACAGCTGCAGCTATTGTAGGTGTATCAGAAATCATCAAGGACACCCTAAGTGAATACTTAGGTGTTGAGGCCATGATGGTGGGCGATTGCTCCTCTCGCCTGATGCCAAATGAGAACGTCACAGCTCACTTTAAAGAAGCGCTCAAGCATCGTTTTGTTATCGGTAACATTAGCCCGCTTATCAATCGTCAAAAGGGTCAGAGTGTACTTATCGATGCAGCTAAGATTCTCCAAGAGAAGATCCCAGAGATTGTAGTGGTCTTTGTTGGTGGCGGTGATGATGTAGGCTTGCTCCAACGTCACGCTAAAGACATGCCTTTTGTTAAGTTTGTGGGATTTAAGCGCAATTACATCGACTATATGTCTTGCTTTGATGTCTTTGCTTATCCAGCTAACTATGAGGCTAAGGGTAGTATTATTCTCGATGCTATGGAGCAGGGTGTGCCTGTGGTAGCCTCTAAGGTAGGCGGAATTCCAGATATCATTAAGCACGATGAAACAGGTTATCTCATTGAGCCAGGTGATTCTAAGGCCTTAGCTAACTACATCATGCAGCTGTACGAAGATCGCAATATGTACTACCGTATTGTGCATAATGCACGTAACGTTGCCTCTGATCATAGCTCTAGTGTCATGGCAGCTCAGTACTACCGTATTTATATCAATATCCTCAATCGCAAGAAGGGCCTTCTCTAATTGCCCATTCAAAATCAAGTTGCAGCTTAACTTACCATTAAGCTAGTGTGTTGTAGGCAATGTTTTTTTTCCTGCAATGTAACAGCAACTAAGCTAGTGCAATGCTGTACGATGTGGATATAAAAAAAAGCGCCCTTAAGGCGCTTTTTTTATAACTGTCTTTGAAAGGGCCATTGCTTGAAAAGTGTCTAGCTAGCTCTTTTGGGCAAAATGGCCTGGCAATCGTGCTCAAATCTTAGGCATCGTAGTGATTGACCCTTGAGACGAGCATATCAAAAGGTTCAACATGAGGCTCTTTCATAAGAGTCTTGTAGATAAGCACGCAGCAGAGTAAGGATACAAAATCACGATTACGGGTATAGGTACCGTTGTGACGGATGTTGTCCTTAGAGCTAATAAGATAGGTTGCACCGACACGACGTGATTTGCCGTTTTGTTCTACCTCCAGATCAAAGTTGAGCTCAAAGATATATGGAAACTCAGTGCTTTGCATGAGATCGCAAGCTACAGGACCAATCTCTTTGGCACGTTTTTCACTAAGCGGCATTAAAGAGACGAGGTTGTTATGCGGCATATGCTCACGTACCTCGCTAGTCTCTTTTAGCGCCTCAGGATCATGTAGATCAGTGTTGATTACTGAGCAGGTTACAAAGTCATTAAAGAGGGTTTGCAGGCTAATTAGTAAATAGCCACGGCATACACCATCAATGGCGTTAACTGGTCCAATCGAGATCTTTTGTTGTCTTAAGTTTGAGATAAGATCAAAGGTGTCTTTGCTTACATAGTAAGGCTCAACCACCTTCATGACATCCTCAAGCACCTTAAGCATGTCATTATCTGCAGCATTGTGGCCGATGATCTTAAGCTCTAACAGAGGGTAGACAGCTCTATCGCCAATAGTGACACCCTGTGGCAGAGATATCGAGCCAATCTTCTCCATCAGATCTGACTCACCAATACCCATTAAGAAGAGTTTAAATAAATGAGTACGTGGTACGGTGTCCTCACTTAAGGATAGTACTATCTCCTTAACGGATGCCTCCCACATTGCCTTAAGTTCACGTGGAACACCAGGCAGGAAGATAAAGACGGCTTTATTTACCTTCACCATAAAGCCACAGGCAGTGCCAGTTGGGTTTTCGATCATGATCGAACCCTCTGGGAGCATGGCTTGCTTAATGTTGGTTTGCGACATGACACGATTGCGGTTAATGAACCACTGTGACATGGAGCGGTGCCACTCTTCATTGAGAACTAGAGATTTGCCAGCTACTCTTGCAATGGCTTCGGTAGTGAGATCATCTGTAGTAGGTCCCATACCGCCAGTTTCGATAGCGATACATTCACGCTCACTTATTTCAGTAAACATGGCCATCAGTTCTTCAAGCGAGTCACCTGCAGTATGACGACGATCTACCTGAAGTCCTGATTCAAATAATTCACGGGATAGATAACTAGCATTAGTGTCATCGATATTGCCAGTAATAACTTCATCACCTGTGGAAATCAATTCAATGCGCACAAGAACTCCTGTAGTTAGACAGTCTAAATATCTTGCCAAGGCTTTAAAAAGCCATCTGCTTGTGCTTTTGTATAAAGCCATTTGCAGCTAAGCCTATAAGATCATACTTTGTTCCGATGAGCTATGGTTTCGCAAGATGTTTTGTCAATCACTGTGAATAAGGTCACGTACGCTTACATAGCTGCAAAATATGCGCATCATCCTGTCAGGCAATGTTATATATATCTTAAGAGATGATTTAATGAGCCTATGGCAAGGGGCCTCAATCAAATTAGGAGGTGCTTTAAATTCAGCCATTTGGGCTGTTTAAGCCCTTAAATGATGCGCTTAAGGTAGAAATTCAGTGAATTGCGATTGCTGTGGTACCCTATAGTGCATTAAGAAATGCACTTAAAGTACGTAGGTACTGACACAATCAGGAGACTTACATGCCAATTAATATTCCAACAGGTTTACCAGCAGCCGATGTGCTTGCTCAAGAGAAAGTGTTTGTAATGACACAGGATCGTGCCGAGAGCCAGGATATCCGTCCTCTCGAGATCATCATCCTAAACCTGATGCCGAAGAAGATTGTTACTGAAATTCAGTACATGCGTAAGCTCTCAAGTACACCAATTCAGATTAATATCGATCTTTTACGTATTGATCATCATATCTCTCGCAATACCCCACAGTCTCATTTAGACACTTTCTACAAGGATTTTGAGGAGATTAAAGATCGTTACTTCGACGGTATGATCATCACTGGTGCCCCATTAGATCAAACCGAGTTTGAGGACGTTACCTTCTGGGACGAGCTTACAACCATCCTAGACTGGACTAAAACGCACGTCACCTCCACGCTCTTTTCATGCTGGGGTGTAGCTGCAGCTTTAAAGCACTTTTACGATATTCCAATGCTCAACCGTGCTAAGAAGCTCTCGGGCGTTTTTCAGCATGAGGTCATTGATGATCTCAACCCATTTACTTATGGTTTTGATGATTTCTTCTTTGCACCTCACTCACGCTTTATCGATTTCCCTGAGGAGATGTTTAAAGAGAAGACTGACCTTATCATTGTCGCTCAGTCAGCGCGTGCCGGTGTATTCTTAGCCACCTCAAAAGATCGCAAGCAGCTGTATGTTACTGGTCACCCTGAATACGATCCAGAGACCCTCTCTGATGAGTTCTACCGTGATTTAAGCTCTGGACTAACTCCAGATCTGCCAGTTAACTATTTCCCTGATGATGATCCATCAGGCGAGCCAATTTGTACCTGGCGCTCACATGCTGCTCTGCTCTTTAGAAACTGGGTTAACTACATCTATCAAGAGACCCCATACGACTTTGTCATGCGTCGCGACTAAAGTACCTGCCTAGACGCATAAAAGGCATAGGTGGCAATTGTACATCTATGCCTTGTCTTATAAGCCCATCTGAACAAGTCCTCACCGCTTGTAATTTCTACCCATCACAATAAATTTAGAGCCTTAATAAGTCCTTAGTGTGCAGTGTTTGTAGGATCATGTGCGCACTGTTCATAGGTGCGGGCGATTTTTTCCTTCTTGGTGCATGGCCACACAGGCCTGAGCCTGATAAAATACAAGGTTCCAATGATGGGCAAGAATCAATTACCCAATAGTAGTTTTCTAAGCAGCCCCTAGGGCAGAGGCTTTTTTACGGCCTTGCAAGGATTGCATGGCGTCGAGGCAATAGTTTTGGATAAATTTCAGATTACCGGCGGTAAGGTACTGCGCGGCGAGGTTACTATCAGCGGAGCAAAGAATGCAGCTCTGCCAATCCTTTTAGCTACCATGTTGACCTCTGAGGATGTCACACTTAAGAACGTACCAGATCTGCGTGACGTGCAGACTTGCCTTAAGTTACTGACAATCATGGGCAAGAGCTACGAGCGTCTCGGTGAATCTGAATATCTCATAAAGGGCAAAGTTACTCATAACGTAGCCCCATATGAGCTGGTTAAGACCATGCGTGCCTCCATCTTAGCTTTAGGTCCGCTCACCGCCTTTTTAGGCTCAGCTGAGGTATCGCTACCAGGTGGTTGTGCCATTGGTGCTCGTCCTGTGGACCTGCATGTTAAAGGCTTAAAGGAGTTAGGCGCTACTTTTGAGCTTGCTGATGGCTATATTCGTGCTCAGGCTCCTGACGGTCGTCTGCATGGCGGCACCATAATGATGGATAAGGTATCGGTTACTGGTACTGAAAACCTGATGATGGCTGCAGCTTTAGCTGAAGGCACTACAGTTATTGAGAACGCTGCTCGTGAGCCAGAGATTACTGACTTAGCTGTATTCTTACGTGCAATGGGTGCCAATATTAGCGGTGACGGTACCCCTAAGATTGTCATTGAGGGTGTCAGCTCTTTACATTCTTGTGAGCACTCTATTGTGTGCGACCGTATTGAGGGTGGTACTTACTTAGTAGCTGCAATGGCAAGCCATGGTGAGGTGTTATGTAAGAACATCCTGCCATCCACCTTAGATCCTGTTATTGCCAAGCTTAAAGATGCGGGCGCTTTAATTGAGCTGCACGATGACAGCATCTACCTTGATATGCGTAATCGTGACATTCTGCCAGTTAACATCATCACTGCTCCACATCCAGGTTTCCCAACTGACATGCAGGCTCAGTTCATGGTGTTAAATGCCTTAGCTAAAGGTTCAAGCACCGTTACTGAGACCATCTTTGAAAATCGCTTTATGCATGTTCCAGAGCTGATGCGCATGGGGGCAAAGTTCTCTATTCAGGGTAATACCGTTCACATTGAAGGTGTTGAACAGCTTAAGGGTGCACAAGTCATGGCAACTGACTTACGCGCTTCTGCAAGTTTAGTGATTGCAGGCTTAGTTGCTCAAGGTACTACCATCGTAGAGCGTATCTACCATATGGATCGTGGCTATGAGCATATCGAGCGTAAGATTAGAGCCCTTGGTGGAACTATTGAGCGTATCTCAGGTCAATAATTTTGACATGAGCGATCTTTAAAGTTTAGATATGAGCTCATTTTAGTAGAGAGCTTAATAAAGCTTTAAAGCACGTAAGTTAGCATCTAGTGTACGTATCATTAGATGCTAGGACTTGAAAGACTTACTGACACTACCATCTGATGTTTGATCTAAGCGCATATAACACATTTAACCTAACCGTCTTTGCTAAGGATGGCCGCGAGATTTGTTCAAAGCAAGATCTCAAAGAGCCCGTTAGTAGACCTTACATCATCTTAGGTGGTGGCTCTGATGTGCTATTTACCGAAGACTTTGACGGCACTGTTCTCATTAATCGCATTAAGGGCATTGAGGTTAGTAAATGCTCTAATGGCTATAAGGTCAGAGCCGGTGGCGGTGAGATTTTAGATGAGCTTATTGATAAGTTGCTTGACAAAGGTATCTGTGGCCTTGAGAATCTCTCACTTATACCAGGTACTGTAGGTGCTGCTCCGATTCAGAATGTGGGTGCTTATGGTATTGAAATTGGTGACTTTATCGAGTCCATTGAGGCTGTAGATCTCAAGGATGGTTCTGAACATGTGCTTGGCAAAGATGAGTGTAAGTTTGGCTATAGAACTTCACTGTTTAAAGAGCCTGAGTTTTCAAGCTACTTCATTACTCATGTAACCTTTGTGCTTCCTGATTGCTTTAAGCCTAAGCAAAACTATGCAGGATTGCAAAGCGTAGAGTTTAAGTCACCACGTCAGGTACGTGATCGTGTGATCGCCCTGCGTAATGAGAAGTTACCTAACCCAGCTTATGTCGGCAATGCGGGTAGCTTTTTTAAAAATCCTTACGTAACTACTGAGATCTATGAGAAGCTCAAGGCAAAATACGCTAATATGCCTTGTTGGCAACAAGAAGACGGTAGTTATAAGTTAGCTGCAGGTTGGCTTATTGATAAGTCAGGCTGTCGCGGCATTAAGCACGGTCAGGTGGGTACTTGGGGCAATCAGGCTCTAGTGATCGTCAACCTAGGTCGCGCTAAGCCACATGAAATTACCGCTTTAGCCAAATACATCACGGCTGAAGTGAAAGAAAAGTTTTTAATCGATCTCGTACCTGAAGTTCGTCTTTACGGTAAGAACGGAGAAATAGCATGGGATCAAATCTGAGCTTTGTAATGCCTTTATTACGCTGTCTCAATCAGTCTGAAGACCTGCGTATGAACTACCGCCTTCTGTGCAAGCGTTTAGAGGTAACTGTAGAAGTTCTCCAAGAGATCGCAGAGCTCGTAAATGAGATGGAGCCATTGCTCTATCAAGACGGCGAAGATTTAGTCTTGGTCAAAAAGCTCGATCTTATCAATGCCAAGAACATTCATGAGAAGGTGTCTACTCGTGGCCGCTTCGTCTTAAAAGATGTCACCCCATCAACTAATGGTGAACTGATGAATGCTCGTGATGAGCTTGTTTCAGGTGATGCTTTAGTTGCTGAGATTCAGACACAGGGACGCTCATTACGTGGTACTCAATGGTTAACCTCTATTGGTACTAATATCATGCTGTCCATGGCATTTAAGTTCCCATCACATCAGCACTTGTTAGGCTTCTCATTAGCAGTAGGCGTTGCTACTGTAAATGCCTTAGAGTTTGCAGGTGTGCGTGATGTGAAGCTCAAGTGGCCAAATGATGTAGTGATTAACGACAAGAAGGTCGCAGGCATTTTAATTGAGTCTGTACAAGGCGAGGGCGAAGAGATCTTCGCTATTGTTGGTGTAGGCTTAAATGTGCATCACTCAGAGAGCATTGATAAGCTCATCGATCGTCCATATACCGATTTAGAAGAGCTTGGTTACAATCTTACTCGTGATGAGATCTGCATTAACCTCATCAATGAGATTAAGTATGCAGCTTCAAGCTTCCGTAAGCACCGCTTAGCTCAGTTCTTAGATAGCTGGAATCGCCACGACTCACTTTTAGGTCGACAAGTTGAGGTGGTGATCTCTGCTCATCGTACTGTAGTTGGTCGTGTCTCAGGTGTGAACAGCTTAGGCGAGCTCATCTTAGAGAGTAATGCAGGATGTACTGCAATACGCTCTGGCCATATCTCGCTTATCCGCTACTAAGCAAGTGCACTATCACTGTAGCTTTAAGAAAAAAGGCTCCCATCGGGAGCCTTTTTTCTTGGTCTTTTTTAATGGGCAGTAAATGCTACTTACGCAGATAGACCTTATCCACAGAGTGGTTTTTGCCCTTGTGCATGATGAGGTTAGCACGGTTACGGCTTGGGAGAATGTTCTCCACTAAGTTGTCGTGGTTTACTGCACTCCAAATAGTGGTAGCTAAGTGGGTAGCATCCTCAAGATCTAATTTAGCGTATCTGTGGAAGTAGGAGTTAGGGTTATTAAAGGTGCTCTCACGTAACTTTAAGAAACGATCTAAGTACCACTTAATTAGGCAATCTTCCTCAGCATCAACATAGATAGAGAAGTCGATGAAATCAGAGATAAAGACCTTATTACGGATGGTTGGATAATCAGCTCCGTTTTGTAGCACATTAACACCCTCTAAGATGAGGATATCAGGGCGATCAACAATGGTGTACTCACCTGGCATAACATCGTAGTAAAGGTGTGAATACACCGGTACCTTGAGGTTAGGCTCGCCGTTTTTAAGCTGCTGCAAGAAAGTCATCAAGGCTTTCACGTCGTATGAAACAGGGTAGCCCTTCTTTGCCTCAATATGACGCTCATGCAAGATCTTGTTCGGGAATAAGAAGCCGTCAGTAGTGATGAGATCTACCTTAGGATTGGTATCCCACATAGAGATCAGATGCTTTAACAAATTAGCAGTAGTGGTTTTGCCACATGCAACTGAACCAGAAATAGAGATGATGAAAGGAGCACTTTCTATAGACTTGCCGAGGAACTGCTGAATAACAGTAGATCTATCGTGACGTGAGCGCACATACATGTGCAACAGTCGTGATAATGGCATGTAGATGCGTTCTACTTCTTCAAGTGAGATCTTGTCATTGAAAGCTAAGCACTTTTGCAGCTCTTCTTCAGTGAGCTTCACCTTGCGCTTGTTGTGAGCAAAGGTTGACCAAGTATCCGCAGAGAACTCAAAGAAAGGTGAGATTATTTCATTATCTGCACTTAGAGGATTATGAGTAGTCTCATGACCTTTAATGGCGGTCATGATATCTGGCTTAGAATCAGTTACGTCACTTTGTGCTTGAGCATCTTTGGTAACGTTCTCATTATTAGATGGGCTAAGAGGGACTGAAGCTGTTTCTAAGCTTTCAGATGTCGGGGGTGCTTCGTAAGCAACATTATTTTCAGGTTGCTCAGTTGACATAATTACCTCTCACAGAATGTGCTTAGTGCATACAACAATGCAAATGCTCTTAGGTAATCCACAGTACCAAGAGATGATTTGTCAGATCTTAACGCATTGACAGCTAAAAAGCCCTAATTTTTTGGACAAATCACTTAATATACCCAAATAGTTAGCTGATTAACCCCAATTTGAGGGGGTAACTGGCTAATAAGAAAGCTTAAGGGATCAGCAAGGTAATTTAAAGATCATATTAACGCTTGGATGCGCGGGTGGGGATTTTAAAGATCATCTCTCAGATCGAATTACATGGCTTTTTATGAAACTTGTCCGTTAATTTGACCCAAAAGTGCTCCGAAATGGCGATATAGGCAGACTAAGCACTAATAGGAGTGGTATTTTTGCTCATATAGGTCACTTATGTTACTAAATTAAGGACTTGTTCTTTACATTCATTTAAAATGGATGGGGATTGTACAATCTTTCGTTGTAATATGGATCGTTGCTCCGAAAGTCACTTCATGATCTATGGGTAATCAGCGTATAACCTAGGATCGTTGTTCTTGCTTTATAGCCTTAAGATTTGCCACCTCATACCATCATTTGTGAATAAGGTGAGCGGGCGCTTGAAAAAGTACATTGCTCGTTAATGGCAATCGCGTCGTATTTAAGTAGAATTAAGCTAAGCAAGATCACTACAGTGACATTGATCGGATCGATAATAGAATTTTAGAACCGTATATCTGTAAAGACTGCGGATTAAGACGGCATACGTCCACGAGATACCTGTTGGTATCGTTCTAATCACAGGCAGAATCTTCATGAATCAGAGTATTTTTGAACAGCAAGACATTCTAGATAAGCTGTTCTTGCAACTTAAGCGCGATTATCAGGAAGGTAAAACTTCAGAGTACAACTCTCTAGTAAGCATTGCTCCTACCATGACTAAAGATGAGTACGAGCAAATGATCGAGCGTTTTACCGCCTATATGCGTGGCAAAGAGATCGATGCTCTTAATGAGCATGAAGTTAAGTTACGCTCTGCGCTTCCTTTCTTGCCTGAAAACATGAATACAGGTCTACTCGGCATTGAGCTCGAGTTACTCAAGCATCTCAACGCTTTCATCGTTAAGCGTGACCAAAGAGTTGCTGATGCAGTTCAAGACGCATTCAAAGCACTGCAAGATCAGAATGCTCAATTGCAAAAGGAGCTGGATCGTACTCAAGAGGCCCTTGCTAAGAGCAATCACGATTTAGAGGCATTACGTGCTTCTTTAAATGATGTTAAGCAAGATGGTCTTTTTAAGCAGCAGGTCATGGAAAACATGTCCATGTCTGTTGATATCTTAGATCTGCTGCAGTGCTTAAACTCCGGCGAGCAGCAATTATCTGTTGAAGGTCTCCCAGTTAACTTAAAGCTGCGTGAGGATATGAACGATCTGTTAAGCCGCGCTAAGTCATTAAGTGCAGCCGAAAGAGCCGCTCTATCTGGCATGATTTTCAAGGCCGGTGACTTAGTTAAGACTGCTAAGGCTTTAGGTTACTCAGTTGCGGATCTCAAGCAAAATGCTGATGACCAGAGCAGCAATCCACTCAAGCAAGATAATGATGCAACAGCTAAGTCTGTAGATGAGTCTTTATCCGAAAGCTCCAAGGCATTAGGTTCTGTTCCTCCTTTACCTGAGGAGTTCCGCCATCTTGAGCAGTTAGGTGCTGATGATAGCTACTCTGATGAGTTTGAAAGTGGCGATGATGATGTAGGTGTTTCCTTTGCCAAGGTTGCAGCTGCATTAGCTGCAGCAAGTGGTACTAAGAAGACTGCCGATAAGAACACCCTGCCAAAGTCACTGCAGGCCAAACTCGGCGATCGCGTGGATATTCTCTCAAGAATTGGTCGTGGTACAGCCGATAACATGTCCGAACTTATCTCTGCTATGCAGGGTTCAGAGGGCAATGTGATCGCTCGCCGTCTAGAGGCTCGTCAGGCTCGTCGTGATGCAAGCATGGCTGCATCTGATAGCACTACTGAGGCCCAAAATTTCAAGGCCGCTGAGCTGGCTACCTTAGTTCAGGAGCGTACCTCTACTCACGCTGAGCGTATTGCAGCACAAAGCTGCTTAAACGCTTTAGCCTCAGGTGATGAGGATGAGTCACGTTCTACTCGCGAGAGTATCTCAGGTCCAATTGCTCTTGCAGGCAAGATTGGTGCTCGCGTTAGTGCTGAAAATAGCAAGGTAGTAGACACAGCCTTACTCTTTGGTCAGATCAGTACTTTAGTTGAAGACTTACTCAATCAAAAGTCTGTTGATGAGCTCAAGCCTCAAGATATTGAGAAGCTCATTATCGACGCTCGTAGCAACAGCTCCATTAGCCGTTATGAGCCAGCGCTACTCCGTCGCTTGATCTTAAAGAGCATCTTTGTTGGCCCTCAGTATTTAGTCGCAGCTGACTTAAGAGAAAACGATGTAGATCTGCTCGTAAGTCTGCCAACAGAGAAAGCTCGCGCCTTTGCTCGTACAAGCATTGAGTTAGGCAATTCATTTTCCGATCTACTCTCTGAGTCTAAAAAGAATACATCAGACTCAGACGGAGACCGTCCCACGCAAGGGTCAGCTATTTCAGCCTTAATCTCTGGCGTAGACAGTGATAAAAAAGCTTTATTTGTTGATAGCAAGCAATCTACAAATCAAGAGACAGAGCAATCTACTCAAGATAGTGAGCTTGCTAATAAGAGCTTAGCACAAAGAGTTTCTCAGGCCTCTGATATAGCCAATGTTGGCGCAGCTTTAAGAAGCGAAATTGAAGGTATCAAGAATCGTTTCGATGCTGCTTTTGAGGGCTTGAATACCAAGTCAACCTCAGTTATTAATGCTAAGCCAACTTCAGTTATTAATAGTTCTAATCCTAAAGCGCTACCTCGTGAAGAGCGCACTTTAGTTAGAACCATGGCTGCAGAGCGTGATAACGATAATGTTGCAGCATTTGCTGAAGCATCTGCCAAGATCGAGAAGCTTGCGCCTCTGTTACATGAAGCTGGTAAAGAAATAGCTAAGGCTCGTAAAGAGCTTGAAAATGCTATCGCTGACTCCAAGCTAAAAGAAGAGCAAGCTCGTCTGAATGAGAAGTACACTCCTACCTCTAAGAAGTTATCTTTAGGTTCAAACGGTGCCTTTAGCTTTGGCAAAGGCGCTCTAGAAGATTCTGAAAAGGAAGAGACCAGTACTGCAACTGACGAGATTGCATCTGTAGCTAAAGATGTAGTTAAGGTCGCATATGCACTTGAAGAGGCGTCTTATCACAAGCGTGAGCGTAAGCAGTCACTCTTTGGTGGTAACACTCAAGGCGTAACTGTCTTTGGTGCTGATACTCATAGCTTTGATGATGAGCTCAGCCCATCAGAGAGCTCTAAGCTTAGCGACAAAGATAGTTCTTTTATCGCTGATGGTGAGGACTTATCTGATTTCGTTACTGGCAATATCAACGACATCAAACCAATGAAGGATGATGCTCTAAAAGTTGAAGCCTATAAGGAAGATCAAGACTTTCAAGTAAAGCATCACATGGATCCTTATGAGCAAGCTCGCCTCAATCAAGGGACAAATGCTCAAGTTGTACAAACATCACTTTCTCAGAACACTAATATCGTGAAGGATAGTGGTAGTTCAAGTGATAGCCGTATTAGCAATACTTTTGATTTTGGATCCACTTCTTTTAACTTCGGTGCCCAGATACAGCCAAATCTCTCATCAACTGAGCGTGGCCCTGTGCAAAAGGCAGCCGATCAGTTAAAGGATGTTTTAAGTGCCGCTTTAGCTGCAGGTAAGAGCAAGCTTTCAAATGAGAGCAAAGATGGTGTCATCAATACTGAGACCACCTCTATCGTTAAGAACTCCGCGCCTCCTTTAGCCGTCGATCCAACTGGTCGCGTCATGGATGCTCAAGAACTGCGCAAAAAGCAGCAGCTCGATGAGTTCAAGTTAAAGGGTGAGGGTCCATCTACTCTTATCACCAAGGCTGACTCTAGTGCAGAGGCTCAAGAAAAGTCTCAAGACAAGAGCGAAGACAAGCAAAAAGAAAAGCAAGAGGAACAGTCACAAGAAAAGTTAGAAGACAAAGCCCTAGATAAATCTGAAGATAAATCCGAAGATAAATCTGTGTCCGATGCTCCTAAGTCTTCCACCATTGACGAAGAGCAAGGAAAAGCTGACTCTAAGATCGCTAACGATGCATCTACAGATGCATCTGATGATGCTGTCGACACCAAAAGTGTAGATGATCAGTCCAAGGATGAATCTAGCGACGAAAAGGATGTAGGTGATATGCCTAGCGATGTATCTCGTGTAGATCTTGCTATGTTAGAAGCTGCTTTTGAACAGGCTGAGTCTGATAAGGCTGAAGCGGATAAGGCTGCATCTGAAAAGGCTGAAGCGGATAGGGCTGAATCTGAAAAAGCTCAGGCTGATAAGGCCGAAGCGGATAAGGTTGCATCCGAAAAGGCTGAATCTGATAAGGCCGACACTGATAAACACAGTGAAGCTAACGAAGAGAAGTCTGAAGCTCAAGAAGATAAGTCAGATGACAGTGTAGATAAGTCAGCTGACGCATCTTGCGAGAATAAGGATGGCTCTAAGGACGAGGACGCTCTTGAAGATAAGCAGAGTACTTCTAGCAATATCTTTAGCACTCCAAGTTCTTTTAACTCAAGTACTGCGCCTTTTGCCGTCATGATTGACCCAGCTAAGCAGTTTGTGGTCAAGACTAAGCTTAAAGATGACGAGAAGCGTACCTTAGGTATGGTTAGCTCCATGCTTGAGAACAAGGTCAATAGTCATATCAAGATGGTTAAAGACACGCTCAGCAGTGCTGGCTCTTTATCAAGCTTCCGCTTTGCTGACTTTACCTCTTACTATCGCCAGTGTATCGATAACCTCGAGTCCGATGGTTACGTCAACGCTGCGCTAAAGAGAATTCTTGTAGATAAGATGAGTTTCGATCTTAAACACGAGACCATTAGTAAACTTACCTTTAAGTCAGATCTCAAGAATAATCATGGCAAGAGTGGTAGTGTTGCTTCTAATGAAGACGATACTAACCTAAGTCTAAGCAATGATGCTAAGAGTGAAGAGTCTCAGTTAAATGCAGATAAGTCTGATGAGTCTCAGTTAAATGCAGATAAGACTGATGAGTCTGACAAAAACCACGCAAAAGAGCCTGGTTTTGTCATCTTAGATAAAGCAGATGCATCTGATGGAAAGGATGAGCAACCTAGTAGTTCAAAAGGCGGCATTGCCTCTTTTGTAACTAACTTATTCTCAAGTCAGAAGAGCGATAAGAACCAGTCTAGTCATAAGGACACTGGCTTCTTTATCGTAAAAGACTCGGATAAAGAAGGTAAGGACGACAAGTAAAAGCAACTTGAGTTCATACATATAAGCTTAACAGCGCCTGCATGAGGTATCTTTATGGATACTTTGTTCAGGCGCTGTTTGTTTAAGCGGTATACAAATACAAATACAAATACAAATACCAAAACCATCCGCCATACACATCCTAGATGCTTCAACTCATGTCGCTACATAGCATCATCTACATATTTGCACACTTACATAGATGTGCCCACTTATATTAAGGAGAGGGCCCAGGATCACTCGCAATCTAAGAGCTCATTTGGCCTTTTGATGCGCAAGATGGTGTCTATTGTGATCTTGTGGTGCTAAAGATCAGTGCAAAATAAGTAGCTTGCTTAAGATTTTGGTGGGTGAAGTCTGTAATTTATTTGGGTGAACTCTGTCATTTATCAGCTGTAGTTAGGTAATTTTTCTGGCTGCAGTAGGGTGATCAAAGAATTTTGAGGTGCGTGATGGCACGAAAGCTAGCGTTAATCGGCTCTTGATGGCTTTTGAGCGACGCCAATTTGCTTAGTAATATGGTTGGTCTGCAATGAAAACAGCACAAGATCACGGCAAGATCATAACTTTTTTTAAGCCAAAAGAGCCGATATATAAGCGCTTTTTAATATTAGGTGTGAAAAAACTTAAAAAAACTTTAAAAAAACTCTTGCCAAGGTTAGGGGTGATGCTTATAATGGCCTCGCTTTCTGACGACAACGAAAGAAAGCAAATTGGAGGGGTTCCCGAGTGGCCAAAGGGATCAGACTGTAAATCTGCCGGCTCTGCCTTCGATGGTTCGAATCCGTCCCCCTCCACCATCCTTTCTTATGTCTTTCAGACAGCTCACTATCTTACTCTCTGATAGTCGAAACAATAATCCACAAAGCACTGAAAATCATCAAGCTAGACTGAATTTAGGCTTGTTGTGTTGTATGCGATAACTACAAACCTATTCACCATGGTTTGGGATTAGTGTTAAGTACACAGGTTACAGTGCGGGCATCGTATAATGGTTATTACCCAAGCCTTCCAAGCTTGTGATACGGGTTCGATTCCCGCTGCCCGCTCCATTTCACAATCTGTGAGCATCTCCCCGACTCGATTGACAGGAATATCAAAATGGCAAAAGAGAAGTTTGTCCGTTCCAAGCCACACGTAAACGTAGGTACCATCGGTCACGTTGACCACGGTAAGACAACCTTAACCGCTGCTTTAACTAAGGTTTTAGCTGAGAAGTTTGGTGGCGAAGTTCGCGCATTCGACCAGATCGACAATGCTCCAGAAGAGAAGGCACGTGGTATTACCATTAACTCTTCTCACGTTGAGTACGATACCGCTACCCGTCACTACGCCCACGTTGACTGCCCAGGCCACGCTGACTATGTTAAGAACATGATCACTGGTGCTGCTCAGATGGACGGCGCTATCTTAGTTTGTGCTGCTACCGACGGCCCAATGCCACAGACCCGTGAGCACATCCTGTTAGCTCGTCAGGTAGGCGTTCCATACATCCTCGTATTCTTAAACAAGTGCGACATGGTTGACGACGAGGAGTTATTAGACCTCGTTGAGATGGACGTTCGTGAGTTACTCTCTGAGTACAAGTTCCCAGGCGATGACACCCCAGTTATCCGTGGTTCCGCTTTAGGCGCATTAAACGGCGAAGAGAAGTGGGTTGAGAAGATCTTAGAACTCG
>NZ_AXWV01000075.1 GCF_000482845.1 Anaerobiospirillum succiniciproducens DSM 6400 | reverse complement strand
TTCCCAAGCCTTACTCACCCGTCCGCCACTCGTCAGCCAAAGAGCAAGCTCTCTGCTGTTACCGTTCGACTTGCATGTATTAGGCCTGCCGCCAGCGTTCAATCTGAGCCATGATCAAACTCTTCACTTTAATGATTCGTTTGAAGTTGTAGCTTTAAACTAAGCTACTAAGTATGTGGCTAAACTCAAAGTCCTTAACTAAAGAACTCACACAGATTGTCTGTACTTATCAATTTTCAAAGAACTACAAAGCGCTTGGCTTTGTTTTGCTGTTTGCTTAGTGCGTTACAGCGAGGACGTATTTTAATGATTTGAACTCACACGTCAACAGCTTTTTTGAACTTTTTTAAAAAAACTTTAATCATTTTTAACAAAAGCCGATATATAAGCCGTTTGTAGCTCAAAAATTTTTTGCATAGTTTCGTTACAAACACCCTAATTTGATTGCTTTATTACCATATTAGCAAACACTAACCACAAATATTTTGAGAGGAAGCTCTTACTTTTTTACAAATACTGATGCACTTGAAGCCATTTATTGCGATGCTAGAGTTTCACACTCTAATGTGTGCAGCCCACGAAGTATTAAGAAAAAGGGCAGGACGCTTTCGCGCCCTGCCCTTTTTCTATTTACAAGAAGCTAATCCTATATAAAGCTAGACTTAATGCTCTTTCGATAGCTCGTCAAAACTCAATAGCTCTCTAAAGTGGAAGTAGCTAAAGGTACTTTCCATCTTGTTACGCTCATCTTGAGAACATGTACCTGTATAAACTGCTACTTTTGCTCCTGAGGTAAATACCTCTGCATCTGAAAGACCTGGTACGTGAATTATCTCTTCTGCTGCTAAGAGATCTTCATGTTCTAAAACACTCTCCTCATCAGTTTTTAGATCTGCATGCATTGTCTGTTGATAGCCTGCCTCAAGGATAGCCTTAACGCGACGAGCTACTGCCTCACCTGAATCAATTAGATGAATCTTAGGTCCAAGAATAGTTGATATCTGTTCTTTCAATAAAGGAAAGTGCGTACAGCCAAGCACTACTGCATCAGGAGCTTTTGGGCCATGACATGACCATATAGGCTCTAAGATTTCTTTGAGCTTAACCATGTCACAAGCCTTCTGGCAAAACTCTTCATATGTCATGCGCTGCTGACAGGCACTTAAAAGTGCATCTTCAGCTAGTCGTACTAAATCCTCAGAACCAATACGCATCACCTTACAGTCATAGGCAAACTCATTGATTAAGAAATTAGTATAGGCGCGGCTACAGGTTCCTGGTGTTGCTAATAAGACAATCGACTTGTTTTTAGAAATCTTAGCTGCAGGTTTAATTGCAGGTACCACACCTACTATGGGAGTATCGATAGCCTCACGGATAATCGGCAGCACTGTGGTACTAGCTGTATTACATGCAACCACTATCACATCAGGCTTAATGATGGAGCAGGCTCTATCTAAGAGATTCTTTACTCTATGCTGCAGATACTCTTCGCTCTTATTACCATAAGGAAATCCTTCATGATCAAATAGATAGTAGTAAGAGGCATTAGCATTAAGCTTGGCTGTTTTAGTGAAAACAGAAAGTCCGCCCATTCCTGAGTCAAAAAACAAAACACGTGCTGCTCTGCCTTGAAACATCTGACAACTCCTATAGTAGAACTGTTAGCAGCCTTAGTAGCTACAACTTTCACTCATATGCAGATTGTACAACTCATATGTATCTTGCGTTAGCTTAAGTACAAGATTCTTTAGTGTCTCATCGCAAGGATCGCATATTGATGGGAGTTTTGATAACATGCATGGCACTTTACAGTTGTATGGGTCATACTATGAGCCTTTAACAACTAATAGGCTATAACCCTTTTTGTGGATGCGGGCATGTTACCAACTTTATTGACAACTACTGACAAAGACAGATACCAAGATTACCTTGATGAGAAGATCGAACGTGTTTTCAATCTTATAAAAGGCACTCTTGCTACTGAGGATAATGCCCTTGGATTAAATGACCTCAATGCGCTTACTCCAGAGGTTCACCCATCCTTACCTGAACATTACAGAATGCGTTGTGAGTTTGCTATCTTCCATCACGAAGATGGTCAAATCGACTATGTAATGTTCGAGCCTGGCAGCAAGCCTCGTAAGATGATCTTTATTAAGGACTTCCCAGGTTGCACAGTCTCAATTAATCAGGCTATGACAGCCTTAAGAGAGCATGTCATCAAGTACCCTGAGGTCAAGCACAAGCTTTTTGGCGCTGATTTCTTATGTAACACTAAGGGCGATGTGGTCATCTCCTTAAACTACCATAAGAAACTCGTCGATCCTTTTACCGATGAGGCACATAAGCTAAGAGAAGATCTTAAGGCAGCAGGTATATCTTGTTCTTTAGTGGCTCATGCTCGCAAGCAAAAAATCACTATTGGCGATGACTTTGTTATTGAGACCATCCCAACTGTTAGAGGCGATATCAAGCTTAAGCAAGTCGAAGGTACTTTCTCTCAGCCGAACGCTACTGCTTGCTCAGCCATGCTTAACTTTGCCATCTCATGTGCTAAGTCCATCATGAAAGATGTTCCTGCAGGGCAAAAGCGCGACTTAATTGAACTTTATTGCGGCTCAGGCACCTTTACCGTGACCTTAGCGCCGCTATTTGATAAGGTCTTTGCCACAGAAGTAGCTCGTGTACCAACTGAGACCGCCATTTTCAACATGAAGCTCAACGAGATCGAAAACATCAAGTTAGCTCGTCTTAGTGCCCTTGAGGTTACCGAAGCCTTAAATCACGTCCGCACTTTCCGTCGTCTCAATGAACTAGACATCAACTTAGATGAGTACAGTTTCTCTACCTTGCTCATCGATCCTCCTCGTGCTGGTTTACAAGATGAAGAGGCCTTAAAGTTCACCGCTCAATATGACAATGTCATCTACATTAGCTGTGGCCCAGAGTCTTTGGCATCTGATCTAAAGTATTTAAGCAAGACCCACAAAATCGCTCGTGTTGCTTTCTTTGATCAGTTCCCATACACAAACCACCTCGAAAGTGGCGTGCTCCTCGTGCGTAGATAGACAATCAGAGCTCATGCACTAATAAGCTATCAAAGCTTGCGTGTAGATAGGCAATCAGAGCACATGCACTAATAGGCTATCAAAGCTTGCGTGTAGATAGGCAATCAGAGCTCATGCACTAATAGGCTATCAAAGCTTACATGCAGCTTGATCATGAGAAGTGTTTTAGACATGCGTGTGCCTAAATAGGTACGCGCATTTTTTGTATCTTTGAAATATCGTTGGTTTAAGCAGTTATAAGTTTGCTGCTTTTGACGGGCATAAAAAAAGGCCGATGATTTCTCATCGACCTCTTTAAATATTCATTGGTATGACTTTAAGTCACATACTAATGATTATTAAGCCATGTAGTTCTCTGGCATTGGGATCTGAGCAACGCCTGAGTCAACAGCAGCCTGAGCTACTGCACGGGATACCTTCTTGAATAAGCGTGGATCCATTGGCTTAGGAATTACGTACTCTGGGCCGAACTCAAGCTTATCAACTAAAGCAGCCTTAACAACCTCAGCTGGAACTGGCTCTTGAGCAAGCTCGCGGATAGCGTGCATAGCAGCAAGCTTCATTTCCTGGTTGATGCAGGTTGCACGTACGTCTAAGGTGCCACGGAATAAGAATGGGAAGCACAGTACGTTGTTGATCTGGTTAGGGTAGTCAGAACGGCCAGTACCAATGATGATATCTGGACGAACCTTCTTAACTAACTCTGGCTCAACCTCAGGATCTGGGTTAGAGCAAGCAAATACAACAGCCTTAGGAGCTAAGTGCATTAAGTCGTCTTCGGTGATTAAGCCTGGGCCTGATACGCCTAATAAGATGTCAGCGCCATCACATGCCTCAGATAAGGTCTTAGGACCAGCATCGTTAACAAAACGTGGCTTTTCACCATTGTTGTACTGAGCACGGTCAGAACGAATTACACCGTGACGGTCAACCATGAAGAACTTGCTCTTGTCAGCGCCAGCAGCGATTAACAGGTCGGAGCAAGCGATACCTGCAGCACCTGCGCCTACGCATACGATCTTACAATCAGCAAGCTTCTTGCCCTGTAACTCAATAGCGTTCAGGATACCAGCGCAGCTTACGATAGCAGTACCGTGCTGATCGTCGTGGAATACTGGAACGTTGCAGCGCTTGATGAGCTCACGCTCAATCTCAAAGCACTCTGGAGCCTTGATATCCTCGAGGTTAATACCACCGAAGGTATCAGCAATGCACTCAACAGTAGTAATGAACTCTTCAACAGACTTGTGCTTTACTTCAATGTCGATAGCATCAATTTTTGCAAAGCGGTTGAATAAGAGAGCCTTGCCTTCCATAACAGGCTTAGAAGCCAGAGGGCCAAGGTTACCTAAACCTAAAATTGCAGTACCGTTGGAGATAATAGCAACGGAATTACCCTTACCAGTGTAGCGGTATGCATCAGCAGGATTCTTAGCAATCTCACGAACAGGCTCAGCTACACCAGGGCTGTAAGCTAAAGTTAAGTCTCTTGCAGTCTCAGCAGGCTTAGTGATGGTGATCTTGAACTTGCCTGGCACTGGCTTCTCATGATATTCCAGAGCGGCATCGTGTAATGACTGTTGATCCAAGGTGTCCCCCTTAAATTCTTTAACTACCTGTGAATTCTTTAGCCATCTTAACAAAGCTTATGTAACCAAAGTTACTACGATCTTTGCTATGTGAAATCGCCTAACGCACATGGCTCTTCATGCATTGGCGAGAGTTATTCATTGAAGACAGGAGAGCACTCCTGCCTTATGCCTTCTTGATCTAAAAGGACCTCAAGTAAACAACTCGAACAGTCTAATGCTATACATATTACTAAAAGTGCTAGCACCGTCTCGATTTTTGCAAATATCTCTCAACCGTTCTCATGATCTTTGATCTGACTCTCAAATCGCTACTATTAGACAGTAGAAAAGCACTTATCACTTGCAAAACGAAAATGCTCAAGATCTTTTGACAAATAAGCCATTCACGAGGATATCGCACTGTAATAACTTTCGTGCCAATATTCAAAGTATGTGCAAAATGCACAATCAATGTGATTAGCACAAAGGCCGATAGCGTTCGTGGTGGGACTTTGATTGCTCTTGAAATTGTTTTGTACTTAAAGATGAGCGTAAAAAAGGCGGGCAATTGATTGAAATGGCAATTAAGGAGTGCTTATGGCCATTTTGTGATGATTTTTGGACATAAAAAAAGCGCATCGCCTTAAACAGGAGATACGCTTTTTTTCGTGTTGCTCTATGCTATAGCGCGTTTAAATAAACGAAGCTCTTTGCATAGAGACAGAAGCATTGAAAGCTTGATAAATAAGCTTTCTAAGCCAATTAAGACTGCTTCTGAGCGCCGAGCATACCGAAGCGCTTCTTGAATGCCTCAACACGGCCGCCAGTATCAACGATCTTCTGCTTGCCGGTGAAGAATGGGTGGCATAAAGAGCAGACTTCGATGTCGATGTCGTGACCAGCGGTTGAACGAACCTGGAACTTATTGCCGCATGAGCAACGTACGTTTACTAACTCGTACTGTGGGTGAATATTCTTTTGCATTTGGACCTCAGTGCATGTCGCCATTCAGCCGCCTACAAATCATTGCGCCGAACACCACATGCGGTATTAAAAAAGAGCGCCTTATCATACAGAACAATTTGCCAAAACTCAAGATCTCTTTTTAGTTTCTTACAATACCTGATCTTTACCAAATTAAAACCGCATATTTAAGCCATTTACCCACCAACTAGTCTAGGCGTGCACCTTAAGATCTTGCAGCGATCTTTATAAAACAATTTCACAATTTGAAGGTATGCCTTAGTTAGTTGCTCTCTATCTTACTAAAACCGCTTATATATCGCATAACAACTTTCACTTGCATCACTTTGTTATCTAGCTAGACTCGTGTGATAGCATGATGACCTGACATCGGCTCAATAATTAATGTTGTTGGCATAGCAGGCACAGATGATAGACTCGACAAACAAGCAGCTAGACTTACAAATTAACAGCGTTACAGACGCTGAGCATGAGCGTGTCTCATCATCAGGCAATGACCTTAAGCATGCTAAATCATCGTATGCCCCATCTGATGCCGATGACTTTATGAGTGAAGATGGGGGTACGCTGCATTTAAGAACCGACAAGGCTATATGTAGTTCTTGTGAAAGTGCTAAGCATAGCGCTCCGAACTTACAGATGAGCGAGGCTCATGGCTCTAAAGACGCTAGTAAGCATCTTAGAGAGAATAATACGAGCGATCTTATTAGTCCTGAGTCCTTTTGCGACATCCTCAAGCCGCAGCCTTTTAGTGATCTACTTAATTCAAATGATCTATCGTTAGGAGCATCATTTGCACCTGTTCAAGATAATAGTGGGGTTATCTCCACTAAAGGCACGATCCCTGAAGCGCTCAGCGCCCCTGATGTGTATATTCCGCTGACAGGCTCTGACCTAAAATCACATATCAATCAGAACCACTGTCAAGAAGAACTTCCTTTAAATCCTGCACTTGGATTGCTCTTTGAAGATGAAGATAGCGTTTTACAAAGCCCTGATAAGAGTTCCTTAAGTCAGCTAGGTAAGACCTGTGCATTGCAGCAAATTGATGAAGAGGCAGCAGCGCAAGGATTTACCGTCGTTCAAGTAGCCGTAAATCGCGCCTTATACCAAACCTATGACTACAAGGTTAAGGGCAAATGCGATCAAAACTATATCGGCCGACGCGTAAAGATTAGCTTTGGTGTACGTTCTACTAAGCTCAAAGAAGTCGCTATTATTACTGGCATTGGTGCTTCTTCTATCTACTCGATTAAAAAGATTAAAGAGGCACAAGTCTTAGATGATCAGCCGTGGATAGACGAGGCCGTCTTTAAGACCTTAAAGTTTGCCTCTTCGTACTATCACTATCCTATTGGACAGACACTGCAGCTAGGCTTGCCGAAGATGATGCGCGAGGGCTCTCCTGCTACGTATAAGGAGATCCCAGGTTTTATCAACATGGTAAAACCTAGCAAGCTTGATGAGGCACTAGGCAAGCTACGCTCTAAAGGTCAAAAAGAGCTGCTGCTAGCACTGCAGTCAGGCCCGCGTAAACGACGTGAGCTGCGCGAACAAGGCTTTTCTTTACAGCAAGAAAACGTGTTGATTCGCTTGGGTTTAGCAAAGAAGGTTGATCTTGCACAAGATCTGCCTCCTTTTGATCTCACTGGCGCATCAGCATGTGATGAGATCCTTGCAAATAAACCTTTTGAACTTAATGACGAGCAAGCATCGGTTCTAAAAGCCATCAACGAAAAAGATGGCTATGGTGTCTTTTTACTTAGTGGCGTCACTGGTTCTGGCAAGACTGAAGTTTATCTGCAGGCAATCGAGCACACCTTAAAACAAGGCAAAAAGGCGATGGTGTTGGTACCAGAAATCGCGCTTACACCTCAAACTTTTAAGCGCTTCTATGCTCGCTTTAAAGTGCCTATTGCTACCATGCACTCGACCTTGTCTGATCGCGAGCGTATGGATGCTTTCTTAGATATGGCATGTAATCGCGCCGCCATTCTTATCGGTACTCGTTCAGCCCTCTTTTCATCGATACCAGATCTAGGACTTATCGTCATCGATGAAGAGCATGACAGCTCCTTTAAGCAAAATGACGGTCTACGCTACCATGCACGATCACTTGCGGTGTATCGTGCGCATCTGTCTAATTGCAAGGTCATACTTGGTTCTGCTACACCGTCTTTAGAATCGGTATTCAATACTCAAATCGGACGTTATCGCCGTCTTGATCTCTTTAACCGCGCCAGGAACTCAAAGGTTCCAGATATTGTGGTGGTAGATCTCAAAACCGAAGAGCTCAACGACTCGGTAAGATCGGGCATTGGTTCAGTCTTAGAAAATGCCATTGGCGTAACTACAGCCAAGCACAATCAAGCTTTACTCTTCTTAAATCGTCGCGGCTTTTCTAATGCCTTAATCTGCCATACCTGCTGTAAGGTCATCACCTGTCCGCATTGCGATAATCAGCTTACGGTACATCGTAATATCGGCTCAATGAGATGCCATATTTGCGATTACTCAGCGCCAATCTTAAAAGACTGTCCATACTGCGGCGGAAAAGACACCTTACTTGAGATCGGTATTGGTACTGAGCAAGTAGAGAGCTACCTCAAAGAGCGCTTCCCAGATGTTGGTATTGAGCGTATTGATCGTGATGTCATCACCAGTAAAGAGAAGCTTGATCAGAGCTTAAAGCGCATCCTCAATCATGAAAGTGAAATCATGATCGGCACACAGATGCTCGCTAAAGGCCATGACTTCCCAGATGTAACTACTGTAGGCATCATTGATGTGGACTCTGGTTTATTCTGCGATGACTTTAGAGGCCTTGAGTACACTGCTCAGTTAATTACTCAAGTAGCAGGACGCGCAGGACGTGCCGATAAAAGGGGTATTGTCTATATACAAACTAGATTCCCAGAACACCAATTGCTCACTCGCTTAACTACTGGTGACTTTAAGTACATCGGTCTTGCCTGTGAGCTTTTGGATATACGTCGTGAGATGTGCCTACCACCATTTACCTTTCAGGCAACGGTGATGACAAATTCCACAGATCGTAATAAAGCCTTTGATAGGCTTAAGGGGATTTTCCAAATCATTGGCAATAATAACCCGCTGCTGCAAAAGGTCTCGATGAGTCCAATCTTGCCCGACAAGATTGAAAAGCGCTTTAACCGCTACCACTTCCATATCACCATCACCGCCTTTACCCGCGATGATTTAAGTAAGCTCTTAGATGCTATTACCGATGCTTACTCTACCTTTAAAAACAATGGTGATCTGCGCTTTGCTATCGATGTAGACCCAATCAACAACTACTAAAGATACGATGGCTCTTTATAAAGCTTCCTTACTTGCGCGAGGCTTACTTGCTTCCATGACGCTTACTTACTTTCGCGAGGCTTACTTGCTTTCATGACGCTTACTGGAAGCGTTCAAAGGAGCTTAGTTTCTAGGAGTGAAACTTTAGTTAAATGCGTTTTGCGCACCGCTAGAGGCACAATATCAACTAGCGGCGCATAGTTTAGACAAGCTCTTGAGGTGGTTAAGCTTAGATGCTCTTGTCTTGAGAGTCTTTACCTAGTTCATATACCTGCTCTTGAGTGGCTGCATAGGCTGCCGAGGTATCGTTACTGTTGCTTGTTTTAGTCGCAGTGGCTGTGTCTGCCTTATAGTCTAGGCCTTTAGAGGCTTCCCATAAGAAGACGTACTTTAAGAATGTATAAATAAAGGCACTTTGTGCTGCAATGTAGCCAGCACGACCATCCATAAAGCCGAGCTTTACAAAGTAAAGCTTAATAAAGCTAAAGATTGGGCTGAAGATGATCTTCATTAATGATGGCTTCTTGCCTTTAACAATATAACTTTGAGCTGACATCTTGGCGTAACGTACGGTACGTAAGAAGTGATCATTCACATCACGATATGAATAATGAATGATGTAGCCTGGTAAACGCTTCACCTTTGAGTCAGTATTCAATGACTCATGGACTAACTCACCTTCCCAACGTGGATTAGAATCACGACGGACTAAACGGAGGCGATAGTTAGGCTGCCAAGCATGCTTAAGTAACTTGCCTAAGTAGAAGGTAAGACGATTCATCTCATAAGCGTCGTGGCTATCCTCTTTGATCACCTTAACAATGGCATCCTTAAGCTCATCATTGAGCACTTCGTCAGCATCTAAAAATAAGATCCAGTCTTGAGTGCATTTAGGAATCAAAGAGTTCTTTTGCTTTACAAAGCCTTTAAACTCTTCTGTGTAAACCTTAGCACCAAAAGACTTAGCCACATCAATAGTTTTATCTGTAGACACGGAATTGATCACGATGATCTCAGAGGCAATGTCTTGAATCTTAGCTAAGGTTGGAGGCAATCTATCGGCCTCATTATGGGCGATCAGTGCTACTGTAAGACTGAGCTTTTCGTAGTGCTTGTCACCACTTTCATGTTCAGAACTTGTCTTAATAACTTCATCTACACTCTTAGACATTTTTTCTTGCTTATGACTTGCTTGATAGAGCGCTACTTCTTTGGAGCTATAAAACTGCTCTAATGATGTATTAATGATCTCAAGAGCCATGCTCTCTTCAAGCTCCTGCAACTCCTTAGTCTCTGCATGGAGCTTATTGCGATCAAAGGTTACAGGATGCTCATTAGTGTCTCCGTATAAAGCCCAACGAGTATGAGAATTAGAGATACGACTTGAGTAAAAACAGATAACTGGTTTTCTGTAGTTTCCTGCAAATTGTGTAATACCGGTAGAAGGACCAATAAAGCAAGCTGATAAGTCAGTAAGCGCAGCAGCTACCATGAGTGAGTGCTCATTGATGCAGACATGTAAGTGCTCACGCAGCTTTTCAGGCACAGCAGCAATGACGCGCTCAATACGTTCTTGCTGGCTTTTAATGCCCATCACCACTACCTCAGGCACCAGTACAGAGTCATTATGTTGAGCACAAGTGGCACAAGAGTGCGCATTTAAATCTTGCTGAGAGTCATCTTTAAGATCATTGCTTTTACTTGCTTTAGTAGCATATGAAGATAGGATGCCGGTGATTACTTGTGAGTAGTGTGCCTCAGAAAGATTAGAGCCTGAACCACCAGTAAATGGGTTAATCAGGATGAAAGGCTTATCAGCGATATTTAAGGAAGCAATGAGCTCTTTAGCCTTAGCACCATCCTCATCAGTGTAGGCAATACGATCAAAGTGAATACCAACCTTGTCAAAAAGCTCAGGATCAAGGTGCTTTATAAGATCAAGATTATATTCAGCCTCACTCTTGATGCACTCAGAGCGCTTTTGTCTAAAACCTCGATTGTAATGAATGAATGACCATAACTTTGAATGCGGGCCAATGCGTACCTTTGCTCCTGACTTTGAGGCAATACTAGAGATATGGTTGTTAGAGACTAAGGCAATAAACACATCAGGGTTAAATGAGCGCAGCTTGCTAATTAAAGAGGCATCATCATCTTTGTAATCATCAATGCTAATAACCTCATCGATGCATTTGACGTGCATGGCTACAGCACGATTAGCATTACTAACAAGAGCAATGATTCTAGCTGATGGGTACATGGCTTTAGCTGTAGCGTATGACGGAATAGACACGACAAAATCGCCGATCTTATCGGTTCGAGAAATGATGATGTTATTGATACTTGCCATATCTACCTCAAAAGCTTACGTCTACACATTCTCATCTTTGGTTTTGCAAAACCATGCTTGAAGCCATGTAGGTCTCTAATATTTCTAGTTTAACATGCCTATTAGCCCCTTGTTTTAAGTAAGGGTCTTTGCACTTGTACTGACGCAAAACGCTAGTGGTTCGACGAGTGCTTCACTAATTGTATATGCTACTGAAAATAGACATGAGCGCCATGCGATTAGCTGTTAGCCTTCATCTCTGAGGCTTTTTGCTTGTGCAGCTGCAGCGACAGATACAACCGCTGCGGCGGCTGCGGCGGCTGCTGCGGCGGCGACTGCAGCTACAGCTGCAGCTGCAAAGCTCATTGTGCTCAATACATTATTGTTGGCAATTGCGCCTAGTGAGAGCATCTCACGCGATTCAACAAGGGTCGAACTTTAAGCTCATAAGGCGTCAACTATAGAGCATCACCCGCATTCTTACGCGATCTGTCTTTTACAAATGACCTGTTGAGCCTAGCGTCTATGCTATAATAGAAAATTCTGTGGACGCACTTAGAACTGTCCCTTGCAAGGCGCTTTTTACTAAGCACCTGTAACGAACTAGACGGCATATCTATGCGTTCCATATCGTTTTTTAGCAAGCTGCTACATAGAGCACTTAAGTAAATCTTAAGATGCCCACTTAGCGTTAGTAACTAGCGCTTTAAAGTGTTTAGTAGCTCAGAGCTTATCTTTAAGAGCAATTGGTCGGGTCAATTTCGAAAATATGAAGAATCTCGTTGCCTCATTCGTACTTGCAAGTCTTAACAAGTTAAAAGCTGACTTTGATATCCCAGACGATATTCAAAGCAAGATCCGCATTGATCGCACCAAGGATAAGGCTCATGGTGACTTTGCCACCAACATCGCCATGATGCTTGCTAAGCCACTTGGCAAGAATCCACGTGAATTAGCTCAGCTCATTGTTGACGCTCTGCCTAACGATGAGCGTATTGCTAAGACAGAGATCGCAGGTCCTGGCTTTATCAATTTCTTCATTAACGCCAACCACACCGCATCTGCACTGCAGGCCATGCTCTTAGATGAGCGCTCTGGTGTGCCTTTAACTACTGAGCCACAAAACATTGTGGTTGACTACTCAGCTCCTAACGTAGCTAAGGAAATGGCTGTACACCACATCCGTTCTACCGTAATTGGTGATGCTGTGGTACGTGTACTTGAGTACTTAGGCCATAACGTTACCCGTGCTAACCACGTTGGTGACTGGGGTACTCAGTTTGGTATGCTCATCGCCTATCTCGAAAAGTGTGAAAACGAACATGGCGCTGGCATGGATCTGAGCGACTTTGAGGCCTTCTATCGTGAGGCTAAGCGTCTTTACGATGAGGACGAAGAATTTGCAGTTAAGGCTCGTTCTTATGTAGTTCGTCTGCAAGGTGGCGATGAATACTGCTATAGCATGTGGCAGAAGCTCGTTAAGATGACCATGGATCAAAATCAGGCTATCTACGATCGTCTGAACGTCACTCTCTCAGAAAAAGACACCATGGGAGAGAGCCTGTATAACGACATGCTGCCTGTTGTAGTTGATGATCTGTTAAAGCGTGGTATCGCTGTTGAGGATCAGGGCGCGGTTGTAGTCTATTTAGACGAGTTTAAGAACAAGGATGGCGACGTACTAGGCAACATTATTCGTAAGAGCGATGGTGGATATTTGTACACCACCACTGATATTGCCTGCGTAAAGTACCGTGTAGAGAAGTTCAAGGCTAACCGCCTCATGTACTTTATTGACTCACGTCAGCATCAGCACTTAGAAGCTGCATGGCAAATCTGTCGTATTGCTGGCTACCTGCCTGAGAATGTCTCTATTGAGCACGATGCATTTGGCATGATGCTCGGTAAGGATGGCAAGCCATTTAAGACCCGTTCTGGCGGTACTGTAAAGCTTAAGGATTTATTAGACGAGGCTGAAAAGCGCGTTGATGCTATGCTCACTGAGCGTGGCAGTGAGTACGATCCACAAGAGCGTAAGCAGATTTTACATGACATCGCAATTGGTGCTGTAAAGTATGCCGATCTGTCTAAGAATCGTCTTACTGACTACATCTTTGACTGGGATCAGATGCTCGCTTTTGAAGGCAATACTGCTCCTTACTTACAGTATGCCTACAGCCGTATTCAGTCCATCTTCCGTAAGACTGACAGCGTTCCAGGCACCATTGTGATTAATCACGAGGCTGAAGAGGCTTTAGCTAACAAGCTGCTCTCCTTTGCTGATGCTGTTAACTCAGTTGCAGCTAAAGCTATGCCGCACCTGTTATGTACTTATCTGTTTGAACTGTCTGGCACCTTCATGCGTTTCTATGAAGCATGCCCAGTATTAAAGCAGGGTACCGATGAAGAAACTAAGGTCTCCCGTTTAGCTCTGTGCGCTTTAACTGCCAAGGTGCTCAAGCAAGGTTTAAATCTGCTTGGCATCAATGTCATGGAAAAGATGTAAAGCTTTTTATAGCTTATAAAAGCCATAACTACTGTTTTTAACTAACTATGCTGCCATGAAATTGCATGGCAGTTTAGCCTTAACTAGCTTTTTGCTAAGTTTCAGCTACTAAGCTTTTAGTAGCCTTAACAACATGTTTTGACAGCCATTTAAAGGTAATCGTTGTGAAGTTTAATCTAGGTGAAAAGGGCGGTTTGTCCAATCTGCCTCCGCAAAAGAAGCGTGTTTTAGCTATTGGCGGCATCGCTTTTATAGTTTTACTCTTTGTAAGCTTCCTGTTGTCACTTACTGAGGATGATGGCTCAAATCAAACTCAAGAAGTAGTTAGCCAAGAGGCCAATCAGCCTTTAGAGCAAGGTAGTTCAGGCGACCTGCAATTACCAAGCTCACAGCGTTATGACTTTGAAAATAACGTCGCTACTAATGGCGGTGGTATTGAAGATCTGTTACACGACGCCCCTCAGACCGATGATGGTCCTATCGGCGTTGATAAGAGCCCATTTGAAAATCAGCCAAATACTCAAAGTCCATCTCAAGGACTTGGTCCTCTACCAATGCCAACTGAAGAGGAAGAAGCATTAGGTGGTCAGCAAGCTCAAGAGCAAGCCCCTGAGGCTCCTCAAGCAGCACCTGCTTCAACTAAAGCAGTACTCTATTGCGATAGTTACACCAATGCTGCTGATGCAGAAAGCCAAAAGGCTGTCCTCGCTTTCCAGGGCGTAACCGCTCAGGTAGTTAAGAATCAAGATGGCACTTTAGGCTTGAAGCTTGGCCCATTCCCATCAGCAGAGCGTGCTCGTGAGGCATTCTCTTTCTTAGCTGATAAGGGTCTCTTACAACAATGCGGCCTCATTCAAGAATAAAGAGCGCTTAGAGCATTGAGCTGCTGTTAAGTGGCCATGCTTTGGGGGCTCAAAAACCCATTTTTGATACAGTTTTACAAGCTCAAACTAGTTTTATTTGCCAAGGCTTACTTGAACAAAATAGCCATACAGGCAAGGGCACATAGATAGATTACGCTTATCTCAAGATGCCCACATGGTCGAGATCTGATAGCAATCATCTAATCGACTATGGGTAATGAACTAGAAAAACTAATATCGAGTGTAGGATAAGGTTTTATTATGACAACCATCGTTTCTGTTCGTCGCAATGGCACAGTTGCCGTAGGTGGTGACGGTCAGGTTACTATGGGCCAGTCTTCTATCTTAAAAGACAATGCCCGCAAGGTACGTCGCCTGTACAAAGGCCGTGTAATCACTGGTTTTGCAGGCTCAACTGCCGATGCATTTACTCTTTTAGATCTGTTTGAAAAGAAGCTTGAAGCTCACCAAGGTATTTTGGAGAGAGCTTGTGTTGCTTTAGTTAAAGACTGGCGTACTGATAAGATGCTCCGTAAGCTGGAGGCCATTATCATTGCTGCAGATAAGGATCACTCATTCTTAATCTCTGGCACTGGTGACGTAGTACGTATGGATGATGACATTCTCGCTACTGGCTCAGGTGGTAACTTTGCGCTCTCTGCTGCACGCGCCTTAGTCCGCAACACCGACTTAAGCGCTGAAGATATCGTTAAGAAGTCCTTAGAGATCGCCGGTGAGATTTGTGTATTCACCAATCAAAACCACATCATCGAGACTATTAGCTGCGATGAAAAGGATGAGTCCAACGCTACCAAAGATGCTCCAGAGACCAAGGAGCAGGGCAGCTGCCAGAGCTTTTAGGAGATAGCGCATGTCTGAATTAACCCCACGCGAGATTGTAAGTGAGTTAGATCGCCACATCGTTGGCCAAGCTGCTGCGAAGCGTTCTGTAGCCATTGCTCTGAGAAATCGTTGGCGTCGTATGCAGTTAGACCCAAAGATTCGTCAGGAAATCTATCCAAAGAATATTCTGATGATAGGCCCTACCGGTGTTGGTAAGACTGAAATCGCACGTCGCTTAGCCACTCTTGCTAAGGCTCCTTTCATTAAGGTTGAAGCCACCAAGTACACTGAGGTTGGCTATGTTGGTAAAGAAGTAGACTCCATTATCCGCGAGCTTGCTGAAGTATCCATGAAGCTCGTTAAAGAAGAGGCTGCTAAAAAGAATAATGCCCGTGCAGAAGAGGCCGCTGAGGAGCGCATCTTAGATGCACTGCTGCCATCCCCATCAGCAACTGAAGAGGAAAAGCGTAACAACGCTACACGTCAGAACTTCCGCAAAATGCTGCGTGAGGGCAAGCTTGATGATCGCGAGATCGAAATCCGCATTGCTGATAAGTCAGGCTCTCCTTTACAGATCTTAACTCCAGGCAATGGTGCCATGGAGGATATGAACAATCAGCTTCAGTCACTGTTTGATTCATTATCTCCAAACCGCACCATCAACCGTAAGATGAAGATCAAGGACGCTTTTAAAGAGCTGACTCAAGAAGAGGCCGAGAAGATGACCTCTACTGAAGATCTGCGTAATGAAGCAGTTAAGCAGTGTGAGAATCACGGCATTGTCTTCATCGACGAAATCGATAAGATCTGTGGTGGTGATGGCAGTAGCTCTCGCGGTGAGGTTTCTCGTCAGGGCGTACAGCGTGATCTGCTGCCTCTTATCGAAGGCTGCCAGGTCAACACCAAGTACGGCATGATTAAGACCGATCACATCCTCTTTATCGCCTCTGGTGCTTTCCAGATCGCCAAGCCATCTGATCTCATCCCAGAGCTGCAGGGTCGTCTACCAATCCGTGTTGAACTGCAGGCATTAACTGCTGATGATTTTGTACGCATCTTAACCGAGCCTCATGCTTCATTAACCAAGCAATACGAGTACTTAATGGCAACTGAAGGTGTAAAGATCACCTTTACCGATGATGCTATTAAGCGCATTGCTGAGGATGCCTACACTGTCAACGAAAAGACTGAGAATATCGGTGCCCGTCGTCTGCATACTCTGATGGAGAAGATCTTAGATCAGGTTTCATTTGAGGCCCCAGATAATCCTGGCACTACCGTGGTTATCGATGCAGCCTATGTAGATGAGCACTTAAGCGATATTGTTCAGGATGAGGATCTCTCACGCTATATTCTCTAGCAACTGAGCTCTTATATTTACTTGGCACATGTGTAGTGAAAGTAGCGACAGATGCTGTCCTTAGCATCTAGGACTATATCTTTATGAAAAGAATCGCTTATACATGTGCCTTAAGATCAAGATCAGAGCACTCATAAAAGTTACTTTTTCTTAAGAAAAAGAGTGCTAAGATCTCGACAGGGCATCTATACGTACATATTTTCCAAGGTTCATTTATGGCAAATCGTGAACAGCTGAGTCTCAGAGAACTTGAGCTCTTACAGGAGCTCAATGAAATTGCCGCAAAGACTGATACTTTGAGCAGCAATATGGACGAGAAGTTCAGCTCCCTTGATAGAAAAGACGTTGAAATCGCTGCACTCAAGCGCAAACTTGAAGAGTACAAACGTGAAAACGAGCACTTGTGCGAACTCATTCAAACCTGGCGTTCAAGAATGGACAACGTGCTTAAGACTTTAGGTCAGATTAACAACTAAATCTGCACGATAAAAACGCGCCTTGGCGCGTTTTTTGTTTGCATAAGTCGATATTGCGAAAGAAACATTAAGACACAAAGTTAATGTCAAACTTTCGTACTACAGCTTCACGGCGTCCTTGCAAAGACGCCCCTTATATACAACCTGAATTACAAAGATTAAAAAGCTGCAGCTCTACTCAAGGTGGCGCATGCTTAAGCCTTATTTACCTTGCTATCAAGTGACGCTTGAAGCTCATCATCACACTAGCAATGTAGTTAAACTTGGCACCAAGCTCTTTGTATATACGGGTTTAGGATTAAAACATGGCCCACATTACAACAGTACATAAGATAGCTCAGGCACTTCCTAGATTTGAGGCATTGAAACTCAGCTTATGTACCATGGCGCTTGTTTTTAGCTGTAGTAGCTATGCTCAAGAAGAGACTAAACCTCAACAGGCAAGCTCAAGTATTAACTCTGTTGCCGATGTAGCAGAAGCAAAGAAAACCTCATCTTTGTCAAATACCAACACCACTGCTAGTGGTGCAGAGAACATTCGTAATGCCATTGATAAAAAGACCACTGCTATTGATAAGTCTGGTGCCTACGTCAATGCATCTACTCTTAAGACCAATGCAGACAAGGTAAGCCCAAGCTCTGAGCAAGTGGGCAGCAATGTCAAAGAGAAAGCTAAGGTCTACCGTGATCCATATGGTAATAGACTTAAGGCTCCTCCTCGTAAGCAAAGCTTTGAGCAAAGATCACAAGAAGAAGCGCGTACTGCTGAAAAGATCGCGCAGTCAAATCTCAATCGCCCAACTAGCTCCTTAAGTAAGGTTGCAACAAGTACTGCAGCTACTGTGGCAAGTACGCAGGCTCTAGCAAGTAACGATAGCAAGGTTGTTGCAATTAAAGAGACTCCTCTTAAAAGTGCGGTAGTTTTCTTTACTAAGCCAGAAAAGAGCTCAACCCATAATGTTGACGCTATGAGCGGTGCCTCTACAGTTAAAGTGGAGCAGAACATCCTTGGTATTACTGAGTATGAGGCAAGTCTCATTGCTAAGTACACTAAGGCAGATATGTATCGCATCGAGAGAGATCAACCATACTCATCTAAGCACTCAGAACTTATTATGCAAAGTTCTGACGAGATGGACTCTGGCCTCCCTCCTCAAAGCAAGATCACTCCAAATTTTGATCCATCTTCATATGATGTCATCTTTGTAGGCTTCCCACTGTGGTGGTCTGATATGCCTATGCCGCTGTACTCTTTCTTTGAAGACCATGATCTTTCAGGCAAGATTGTGATCCCATTTTGTACCTACGGCAACAAGTCAAGAAATAAGGTATTTACCAAGATCTCCAAGCTTGAGGCCAATGCCAATGTACCTATCAAGGCAGGTCTTAAGTCATATCGCGCTGACATTGCCAAAGACGGTGAGCGTATCGTCAAAGAGTGGTTAATTAAGCTCGACAATAACAGCTTTAAAGGTTTATTGCCAAAGGACTCTGAGGCAAAACAACAAAGTGCTCCTCAAGAGGGCCAAAATACTGATAGCACTACTTTAAGCAAAGATCCTCAAGATGCAGGCACAAACAACACTCAAGCTCGTGCCAATAGCTTTGCCCCTGGCAAAACTCCATCAGTTAAGCCAGCATCATAGCACCATCGTTATCTAAGCTTAGAGCGTATATAGCCAATACCCTAAAACGTCGTGCTCAAAATTACTCTTGTAACCGGAATATGTAAATGTTTTTTTCAAAATTCTTTTTTTGGACATGGTACCTTTAGCTAGCGCTTCCATCAAAAGAATTTTGATTGGCATATGCCGTTTTGAGCTATTTAGACTAGTTATGGCATGTGATACATAACTAGGGATTTCATTTGACATACCGTAGCTCTCGTATAAGTCAAACTTAGCGTATGGCACATGGTGTTTATGGTCAACAAAGGGGTTTAAAGCACTACGATTAGCTATCAAGCAAAAGATCCCGGGAAGTCATTTGTAATCGTATGCTTTATATACCTATTAGTTATGATGATAGCTATAGTTCATATCTATTACAGGTACATTAATAAGGGCACGTAACCCTTAG